>QKGW01000181.1 GCA_003250275.1 Alphaproteobacteria bacterium | reverse complement strand
GCTCTACGCGCTCGGGATGATGGGCATGACCCGCCGCCTCAACCGCTACGACGACCCGGCGTGGCAGCCGTTCCTGATCGCCGCGGCGGTCGGCACCGCGATCATCGCGCTCGGCATCCTCTTCACCATTCTCCAGTTCGTCGTGAGCATCCGCGACCGCGACCGCCGCCGCGACCGCAGCGGCGACCCGTGGGACGGCCGCACCCTCGAATGGTCGGTATCCTCGCCGCCGCCGTTCTACAACTTCGCCGAGGTGCCGCGGGTCGACGCGTTCGACGCCTGGGCCGCTGCCAAGGCCGAGGGCCGCCCGCATCCGGAACCGCGCGCGTGGCACGACATCCACATGCCGCGCAACACCGCCGCGGGTTTCGTCATCGGGTTTTTCGCCACCGCCTTCGGCTTTGCGATGGTGTGGCACATCTGGTGGCTGGCGATCGCGGGCGCGCTCGGCATCCTCGGCGCGGTGCTGGCGCGCGCGTTCGACGACGACACCCACTACCTCGTGCCCGCCGCCGAGGTGCGCGCGATCGAGGCCGAGGCGCGGGCGCTGCGCGGGGAGGCGGCGCGATGATCCGCAACCCCGGCGACTATTCGCTCAACGCCCCGCGCCCCGCCCACGCGGACGATCCCGAAGCCACCGGCACCGTGGTGTTCGGCTTCTGGATCTACCTGATGAGCGACTGCATGTTGTTCGCGACGCTGTTCGCCACCTACGCGGTGCTCGCGCCGAACACCGCCGGCGGTCCCTCGGGGGCGGAGATCTTCGATCTCGGCTTCGTCCTCGCCGAAACCGCGCTGCTGCTGGTTTCGAGCGTCACCGACGCCTACGCGATGCTCGCCGCGCGCGCCGGGCGAAGGCGCGCCACGCTCGCCTGGCTCGCCGTTACCTTCCTCTTCGGCGGCGGCTTCCTCGCTATGGAGCTGACCGAGTTCGGCCACCTGATCGCCGAAGGCCACGGCCCGGACCGCAGCGCCTTCCTCTCCGGGTTCTTCACCCTCGTCGGCACCCACGGGCTGCACGTCAGCGTCGGCATGGCGTGGCTCGCGGTGATGGCGGCGCAGATCCTCCGCTTCGGCCTCGGCGAGACGGTGCTGCGGCGGCTGATGTGCTTCAGCATGTTCTGGCACTTCCTCGACGTGATCTGGATCTGCGTGTTCACCATCGTCTACCTGATCGGAGCGATGCCCCATGCATGACGACGCCGCCCAGCCGCGCACCCGGCGCGACAGCCACCTCGGCCACGGCAGTTTCGCGAGCTTCACCACCGGCTTCGCGCTGTCCGCGGCGCTCACCCTCGCGGCCTTCGGACTCGTGATCTATCCCCTGATGTCGCGCGCGCCGACGGTTGCGGCGGTGGTCGGGCTCGCGGTCGCGCAGATCGTCGTGCAGATGTACTACTTCCTCCACCTCGACCGGCATTCGGAGCGGTGGAACTTCGTCGCGCTGTATTTCACCCTCCTCATCGTGGTGATCCTGATCGGCGGTTCGGTATGGATCATGACCCACCTCGCGCACAACGTGATGCCCGGAATGATCGCGGAGTAGGGCGATGGCGGTTCTCGCGCAGCTGGCCAAGCCGGGCATCGTTTTCGGCAACCTGATCGCCGCGGCGGGCGGTTTTCTCCTCGCCGCGCGCGGCGTCGTCGACCCCGTGCGGTTCGCCGCGGCGATGGCGGGCACCTCGCTGGTGGTCGCCTCGGGCTGCGTGTTCAATAACGTTATCGACCGCGACATCGACGCGCTGATGGCGCGCACCCGCACCCGCGCCCTCGTCACCGGCGCGGCGACGCCC
>QKGW01000068.1 GCA_003250275.1 Alphaproteobacteria bacterium | reverse complement strand
GCGAGGTGCGGGTGCGCCAGAGCGAAATCGGCGTCAACTTCGTCGACATCTACGTCCGCTCCGGCCTCTACCCCGCCGCGACGCTCCCCGGCGGCGTCGGCGCGGAAGCGGCGGGCACGGTCGAGGCGGTCGGCGGCGGCGTCGCCGAGTTCCGCCCCGGCGACCGCGTCGCCTACATCGGCGGCCCGCACGGCAGCTACGCGAGCGCGCGCAACCTCCCCGCCGCACGCCTGGTCAAGCTGCCCGAGGGCATCCCGACGCGCACCGCCGCCGCATCGCTGCTGCGCGGCATGACCGCCTACATGCTGCTGTTCCGGGTGTTTCGCGCCGAAGCCGGGCGCGCGATCCTGATCCACGCCGCCGCGGGCGGGCTCGGACTGATGGTGACGCAGTGGGCGAAGCGCCTCGGGCTCGTCACTCTCGGCACCGTCGGCTCGCCGGAGAAGGCCGAGTTTGCCCGCGCCCACGGCCTCGATCACGCGATCCTCTACCGCGAGACCGATTTCGTCGCCGAGGCGAAGCGCATCACCGGCACGGGCGTCGACTACGCCGTCGACGGCATCGGCGGCGACACCCTCGCCCGCAGCCTCGCCAGCCTCGCGCCGATGGGCATCTGCGCGAGCGTCGGCCAGGCGGCGGGAATGCCGCCGCCGGTCGCGCTCACCGCGCTCGCCGGGATCTATCTCACCCGCCCGAGCGTGATCGCGCTCGCCAACGATCCGGCGCTCTACCGCACCGCCGCGGCGGCGCTGTTCGCCGAGATCGCGGCAGGGCTCACCGTCGAGATCGGCGCGGCCTTCCCCCTCGCCGAGGCCGTGCGCGCGCACGAACTCCTCGCCTCGGGGAAAAGCCGCGGCTCGATCCTATTGGAAGTCTGAGACCTCAGGCGTCGACGTCGGTGGAGCGGGAGACCGCTTCCCAGGCGTCGATGTCCGCCTGCAGCGCGGTAATCTTCTCGCCGACGCGCTGCAACGCGTCCGAGCCGAGCAGCAAATGCGCGGGCGGGTTCGCCACCGTCATCACCTCGAGCATCGCCCGCGCCGCCTTCTCCGGATCGCCGAGCTGCTTGCCGCTGCGCGCCGCGCGGGCTTCGCGGAGCGGCGTGAAGAAGGCGTCGTAGTCGGCGATCTTGCGTTCGGCGCGGATCATCGAGCGGCCCGCCCAATCGGTGCGGAAGCCGCCCGGTGCAACCGCGGTGACGTGGATGCCGAGGTGCGCGACCTCCTTGCCGAGCGATTCCGAAATCCCTTCGAGGGCGAACTTGCTGCCGTGGTAGAAGCTCAGGCCCGGGAAGGTGGCGAAGCCCGCCATCGAGGTGACATTGAGAATGCGGCCCGCGCGACGCGCGCGCATGTAGGGCAGCACCGCCTGCATCATCGCGATCGCGCCGAAGACGTTGGTCTCGAACTGGCGGCGCACCTCGTCCATCGGGGTTTCCTCGAACAGACCTTCGAGGCCGTAGCCGGCGTTGTTGACCAGCACGTCGATCGCGCCGACGCTCGCCTCGACCTCGGCGACGGTCTTGTAGACGCCCTCGTGGTCGTTGACGTCGAGCACACGGGCGAAGGCGCGGCCGGGCGCGAGCGCCTCGAATGCCGCGCACGCATCGGCCTTGCGCAGAGTGCCGACGACGCGATGCCCCTCGGAAAGCGCGTGGGCGGCGAGCGAGCGGCCGAAGCCGGTGCTGACGCCGGTAATGAAAATCGTGAGCGGTTGCGCGTTCGCCGGCATGTTCGGATCCTTCGTCGAAGAAAAATGAATGGAATCGCCGCAGCTTGCGAAAGCGCGACAGGGGCCGATATAGGCATAGCCGGAGAAACCGTCCACCGCAAATCGTCCGCTCGACGCGGGCGCGGCGCGCCCTATATGGGGAAGGATGGATGACCGATTTCCGGAGAGGGGCGGAACGATCGTGAAAGCCTGGCTGATCAACCTCGACCGGTGCCCCGAGCGCCTCGACCACATGACCGCCGAACTCGGCCGCCTCGGCATCGGCTTCACCCGCATCGCCGCGGTCGACGGACGCGAGATGTCGGAGGCCGAACGCGCCGCCTTCGCCGCCAACGCCGATCCCGAGCGCAAGTCGTGGATGCCCGGCCAGATCGGCTGCTTCCTCAGCCACTACCACGCCTGGCAGGCGATCGCGGCGGGCGACGACCCTTACGGCCTCGTGCTCGAAGACGACATGCTGTTCGCCGACGCGATCCGCGGCGTGCTCGCCGATCTCGCGTGGCTCCCAAAGGATTACGACGTGGTGCGCTTCGAAGGCTCGACGACGCGGGTGCACCTCGGCCCCGCGCTGGCGCACCCCGGCGGACGCGCGCTGCACCGGGTGCGCTCCACCACCTGGTGCGCGGGCGCGTACCTGATCAGCCGCGAGTGCGCGCGGAGGCTCGTCGCCCTGCCCGCCTCGACCTGGCAGCCGACCGATTTCTTTCTCTTCTGTTTGGAACGTTCGCAGGTGGCGCGCGGGCTCAAGGTCTACCAGTTCGCCCCGGCGCTCGCCGCGCAGGGCAAGTTCCAGAGCAACGTCGCCTCGCTGTTCGCCACCGACATCGAGGCCGACAAGCCCCTCGCCCAGCGCCTCAAGGACCGCCTCAAGGCGCGCTTCGGCCCCAAGGCGATCTTGCGCTTCGTGCGCGGCTACAAGTTCGTCGGCTTCGCGCCCTGATTACTCGACGGTGACGCTCTTCGCGAGGTTGCGCGGCTGGTCCACGTCGGTGCCCTTGAGCGACGCGATGTGGTAGGCGAGCAGCTGCACCGGGATCGCGTAGAGGATCGGCGCGACGAACGGCGCCACCGACGGCATCACGATGGTCGCGAACGCCTTGTCGCGGAAGTGCGAGACCCCCTCGGCATCCGAAATGAACACCACCCGGCCGCCGCGCGCGATCACCTCCTGAACGTTGGAGGCGGTCTTTTCGAACAGCGCGTCCGGCGGCGCGACGACGATCACCGGCACGGTCTCGTCGATCATCGCGATCGGGCCGTGCTTCATCTCGCCCGCGGCGAAACCTTCCGCGTGGATGTAGCTGATTTCCTTGAGCTTGAGCGCGCCTTCGAGGGCGATCGGGAAGGCCGTGCCGCGCCCGATGTAGAAGGCGTCCTGGGCGTCGAGGAGGTCCTGCGCGATGGCGCGGATCGCGTCGTCGCTCTTCAGCACCTCGGTGGCGTAGGACGGCACCTCGGTGAGCGCCTTCGAGAGCGTCGCCTCGGCGTCGCGGTCGAGCACGCCGCGGGTCTTGCCGAGCACGATCGCGAGCGTCGCCAGCACCACCAGCTGGGTGGTGAACGCCTTGGTCGAGGCGACGCCGATCTCCGGCCCCGCGAGGGTCGGCAGCGAGGCGGAGGCCTCGCGCGCCATCGTGCTTTCCGGCACGTTGACCACCGCCACGGTATGCATCCCGGCGTCGCGGCAAAAACGCAGCGCGGCGAGGGTGTCGGCGGTCTCGCCCGACTGCGAGATGAACACCGCGAGCCCGCCCTTCTGCACCGGCGCCTGGCGGTAGCGGAACTCGGAGGCGATGTCGAGGTCGACCGGCACCCGCGCGACCCCCTCGATCCAGTACTTCGCCACCATCGCGGCGTAATACGAGGTGCCGCACGCGACCAGGGTGACGCGGTCGATCTTCGCGAGGTCGAACGGCATCGGCGGCAGCGTGAGGGTGCGCTCGACCGGGTTGAAGTGGCTGTTCAGCGTGTCGCCGATCACCGTCGCCTGCTCGTAGATTTCCTTGAGCATGAAGTGGCGGTAGGCGCCCTTGCCGATCATCGCGCCGGAGAGCTGGGTGATGTGGATGTCGCGCGCGACCGGCGCGCCGAGGCTGTCGAAAATCTGCACGCCGTCGGCGGAGAGCACGGCGAAGTCGCCGTCCTCGAGGTAGGCGATGCGGCGGGTCAGCGGCGCGAGCGCGAGCGCGTCGGAGCCGAGGAACATCTCGCCCTCGCCGTAGCCGACCGCGAGCGGCGAGCCCTTGCGCGCGCCGATGATCAGCCCGTCGTGGCCGTTGAACAAAATCGCCAGCGCGAACGCGCCCTTGAGGCGCTGGAGCGCGGCGAAGGTCGCGTCCTTGGGCGCGAGGCCGGTGGCGAGATAGGCCGAAATCAGGTGGACGACGACCTCGGTATCGGTCTCGGATTCGAAGGTGTGGCCGGTGGCGGTCAGCTCGCGGCGCAACTCCTGGAAATTCTCGATGATGCCGTTGTGCACCAGCGCGACGCGGCCATCGGAATGCGGATGGGCGTTCGCCTCGTTCGGCACGCCGTGGGTCGCCCAGCGGGTGTGGCCGATGCCGGTGACGCCGTGGATCGGGCGCTTCTGCACCGTCGCCTCGAGGTTGACGATCTTGCCCTCGGCGCGGCGGCGCTCGATCTTGCCGCCGTCGAGGGTGGCGATCCCGGCGCTATCGTAGCCGCGGTATTCGAGGCGCTTCAGCCCGTCGATCAGAAACGGAGCGACGTCCGTCTTGCCGATGATCCCGACGATCCCGCACATTCTCAGCAGCCCTCCTTCTTGGCCTTCAAAGCCCGCATCTTCTCGCGGAAACGCGCGGCCCAGCCGTTCAACGTCTTTTGCTGCGCGCGCGTCACCGCGAGCGCGTCGGCGGGCACGTCGTGCGTCACCACCGAGCCCGCGCCCACCGTCGCGCCGTCGCCGACCTTGACCGGAGCGACGAGCGAGGTGTTGGAGCCGATGAACGCGCCCGCGCCGATGTCGGTGTGGCTCTTGTTGAAGCCGTCGTAATTGCAGGTGATCGTGCCCGCGCCGACGTTCGCGCCCGCGCCGACGCGCGCATCGCCGATATAGGTCAGATGATTGACCTTCGCACCGCGCTCGACCGTCGCCTTCTTGATCTCGACGAAGTTGCCGATGTGAGCGTCCTCGGCGACGTCCGCGCCGGGGCGCAGCCGCGCATACGGCCCGAGGATCGCACCGGCGGCGACGCGCGCGTCCTCGAAGTGGCAGAAGCCCTTGATCGTGACGTTGTCGCCGATCACCACGCCGGGACCGAAGGTCACGAACGGCTCGATCGTGACGTCGCGCCCGAGCTGGGTATCGGCGGAGAAGTAGACGGTGTGCGGGTCGGTCATCGTCACGCCGCGGGCGAGCGCCTCGGCGCGCAGGCGGTCCTGCGCAATCGCCTCCACCAGCGCGAGATCGGCGCGCGAGTTGACGCCGAGAAACTCCTCCGCCCCGCCCTCGACCACCGCGCAGGCACGCCCCTCGGCGCGCGCGAGGGCGACGACGTCGGTGAGGTAGTATTCGCCCTTGGCGTTGTCGTTGCCGATCGCGGAGAGCAGCCGCCACGCGACCGCACCGTCGATCAGCATCACGCCGGAATTGCACAGGGTGACGTCGAGTTCCTCGGGCGTCGCGTCCTTCGCCTCGACGATGCGCACGAGGTTGCCCGCGTCGTCCAGGATCAGGCGGCCGTAGGCGCCGGGCTCGTCCTCCTCGAAGCCGAGCACCACCACCGCCGGGTCGAGCGCGCTGCGGCGCAGCTCGATCGCCCGCGCGACGGTTTCGGCGCGCACCAGCGGGGTATCGCCGAACGCCACCAGCACGTCGCCCGCGAAGTCCGCGAGCGCATCCTTCGCCGCGAGCGCGGCGTGCGCGGTGCCGAGGCGCTCGGTCTGCTCCGCGACCGTGGCGTCGTACGCCTCGGCGAGTTTCGCCGCCGCGTCCATCCCCGGTCCGAGGACGACGACGCGGCGCACCACCCCGAGATCGTCGAGCATCGCCAGCACGTGACCGAGCATCGGCACGTTGCAGACCTTGTGCATCACTTTCGGGAGGTCGGACTTCATCCGGGTGCCGAGCCCGGCGGCAAGAACCACGGCGGCGCAAGGTGCAGACATCGAAGGACTCATTCGTGGGAAATCGGATTTCCGGGATACCCCGGAGTGCCCCGTCTGTAGCATACTCCCCAGGACGACACCACATGATGAACGAGAACGGCCCCGATGTGAGCACAGAACGCTCCGCGGGGCCAATCACGGCGTGTTACGGCACGTTGCAAGCCTTTCTCCGGCCACAAGGATACCTGGAATGCCGACCCCGAACCGCGCTCCCTTCGCGGCCACCACCAACGGCTACGGCGCCATCCTCTTCGACCTCGACGGCACCCTCGTCGACAGTCTGCCGGGATTGACGCGGAGCCTGAACGCGATCCTCTCCGAGGACGGCCGCCGCCGCGTCGACGACGACGAGGTGCGCGGCATGGTGGGCGACGGCATCAAGGTTCTGGTCGCGCGCGCCTACGCCGCCACCGGCCTGCCGCCGGAGAACGACGCCGCGCTCAACGCGCTGGTCTCGCGCTTTTCCGCCCATTACGAGCCCGACCCGTCGCTCGGCTGCGCGCTCTTCGCGCACGCGCCCGAGGTGCTCGCGGCGCTGCTCGGCATGGGCTTCCGCCTCGGCGTCGTCACCAACAAGCTGGTCGCCCCGGCGCTCACCATCCTGCGCGACTTCACCCTGATCCCGGTGCTCGATACCGTCGTCGGCGGCGACACCACGCCGCACCTGAAGCCGCACCCGGAGCCCTTCCTCCACGCCGCCGACCAGCTCGAACTTTCGCCGCAGCGGGTCATCGTCGTCGGCGATTCGTTCAACGACGTCGAAGGCGGCCGCCGCGCCGGAATGCGCACCATCGCGGTGAGCTACGGCTATACCCGGGTGCCGGTCTCCGAGTTCAAGGCGGACGCGGTGATCGACAGCCTGCTCGACCTCCCCGGCGCGATCAAGGAGCTGCCGAACATCGCCGAGATTGCCACTTGACAGGCACTTGGGGGAACGGTAAACAACGCCCCCCTCACCGCGAACGGGGGCGCGTAGCTCAGCGGGAGAGCACTGCCTTCACACGGCAGGGGTCACAGGTTCAATCCCTGTCGCGCCCACCATCGCGAAAGCCGCAGGAAACTGCGGTTTTTTGCTTTTCAGGGGATGACAATCCCTACCGGAGCGGGCAACTCGCTCCTCTTTTCCCCCTTTACCGACAAACGGTCATCCCCGCGGGTGCGGGGAACACACTTTGACGTGACGCACCAAACCCACTTCGTTCGGTTCATCCCCGCGTGTGCGGGGAACACCTCCTATCGGGCGCGGGCGAATTTGAGGGGGGCGGTTCATCCCCGCGTGTGCGGGGAACACGAGAAAGAAGCGCATCGCTCATCCTTTCCGTCCGGTTCATCCCCGCGGGTGCGGGGAACACTGTCCAGGAGGCGCGCGGCGACGCTGCCCCGCCTGGTTCATCCCCGCGTGTGCGGGGAACACGCCGAAACGCGCCGGCAAACGCCCGCTCGCGACCGGTTCATCCCCACGTGTGCGGGGAACACGACGGTGTCGGCGGTGATGGTGAGGCCGGAGGCGGTTCATCCCCGCGTGTGCGGGGAATACCGGACGGCGATTGTCTTGTACGAGTACCCGGCCGGTTCATCCCCGCGTGTGCGGGGAACACGCGTTCTGCATGGGTGACTCGTGCCGCCCCGGCGGTTCATCCCCGCGTGTGCGGGGAACACACCGCCTCGGGGTGGAGCCGTTCGTAAACCGCCGGTTCATCCCCGCGTGTGCGGGGAACACCTTGGGATCGCTTTTGGATTGGCCAGGGATTCCGGTTCATCCCCGCGTGTGCGGGGAACACGTGCGGGTGAAGTGCCGCACACCACCAACGGTCGGTTCATCCCCGCGTGTGCGGGGAACACCCCGAGTTCCTGGGCTTCCGCGACCCCATGGACGGTTCATCCCCGCGTGTGCGGGGAACACGCGGATGATTTCGTGTCCGGAGACCCCGACGACGGTTCATCCCCGCGTGTGCGGGGAACACTCGCCACCCGCAACGGAGAACCCGCATGATCGACGGTTCATCCCCGCGTGTGCGGGGAACACGCCTTCGGCGTTGCCGTCCCACTTCCTGCCGTCCGGTTCATCCCCGCGTGTGCGGGGAACACTGCAGGCGGGACGCCAGTTCGGGGCGAATCGCCGGTTCATCCCCGCGTGTGCGGGGAACACGAGGATCCGCAGCAGGAGCAGCCGTCCAACGTCGGTTCATCCCCGCGTGTGCGGGGAACACTTGTTCGAGATACTGCGCCATGTTGGTTGCTCCGGTTCATCCCCGCGTGTGCGGGGAACACTCCTGAAATCCCGCCAGGACCTTCGCCAGAAGCGGTTCATCCCCGCGTGTGCGGGGAACACGAGAACGATGGGCAGAACCTCTATCTCGACAACGGTTCATCCCCGCGTGTGCGGGGAACACGGGAAATGGCCGCAGAGCCGCCACATGGTGCGGCGGTTCATCCCCGCGTGTGCGGGGAACACGGATCGGGCGGGCCTGTGATGAGCGCGCCCGTCGGTTCATCCCCGCGTGTGCGGGGAACACCACGATGATGGCCGCCCCACTGCCGCGCACGGCGGTTCATCCCCGCGTGTGCGGGGAACACTCTTGTCAGAGACGTATGAATATAAACAATTTTTAAGAGCGGAGACAATTACCGGCGATTCGGGGCGGGAAAATCCTGCGTGTCTCGTTCCTCGGGCGGATTGAACGAAACCAGCTTGAGGCCGTCGAAATCCATCGGAACGCGCCGGTCCTTTCCGAGCGTGAGAAAATCAAACCCGGTCGAATTCGGGGCGGCCCAGGCCATCACCGCCGAGCCTTCGCCGAGCCCCGCCTCCACCGACTGCCAGATCAGCTCGCGGGTTCGGCCGGACACCCGCCCGATATAGACCCCGGCGCGAATCTCCAGAAGCCAGATCGCCAGCCGGCCGCGCAGGCGCGGCGGCACGTTTTCAACCACGATGACCAGCATCGCCGAATGGCTCCGGGTTTTCGATGGCGGGGCCGACCGCGTCTTCCGGCGCGTCGGGCGGAGGTTTCCCGCCCGCCGCCAGAACCTCGCCGATCAGCGGAATCAATTTGCCCAGCAGGCGGCTTTTGCGGAAGGCGTCGCGCAGAGCGCGGCGAACCTCCCCCTCGGGGTCGGCGGGCGCTTTCGCCGCGATGCGCAGCGCGACCGGAACCGACACCTCGAACTTCACGATATCCGCGATATCGTAAACGAACGAGAGCGGCTTTCCGGAATGCAGGAAGCCCACCGCCGGCGCATAGCCCGCCGCCAGAACCGCCGCTTCCGTCACGCCATACAAACACGCGTTGGCCGCGCTCACGCAGCGGTTGGCGACATCTCCCTTCGCCCAATCGGCGGGGTCGTAGCGGCGCCCCTTCCATTGGAGCCCGTATTGCCGCGCGAGCCCCTGATAGATGGTTTTGACCCGCGCGCCCTCGATGCCGCGCAGTTGCTCGATGCTCCTGCGCTCCGGCGGCTCCTCGCCGAAGCGCAGGCCGAACATGTGCCGCACCACGCGCCGCCGGGCGTCCGGATCGAGCGCGAGGGACGCCTGATACAACAGGCGATCCGACCGCGCGCCGCCGGGCTGCCCCGACGAATACAGACGGACGCCCGCCTCCCCCACCCAGATCAGCAAGGTTCCCGCCCGCGCCGCGAGCACCGCCGCCGCGTGCGATACGCGGGTGCCCGGCTCCAGCAGAATGCACGCCAATCCGCCGACCGGGATATGCGTGCGCACCCCCGCCGCGTCGACGAGCACGAACGCCCCGTCGAGAACGTCGACCTGCCCATAGGAGAGGAACACCATGGGCTCCCGGTCCTTGATCGGCAGAGGACGCAGCGGCGGCAGCATCGCCCCCTCCCTAGATACGCCGGGCGAGCAGCAAGCCGTAGCCGAAGGCGCGCGAGGAGCCGAGGCCGTTGAACAGCAGCTCGGTCACGCCCTGCGGCTCCACGACCTCCACCTCCGCGACGAGATCCACCCCCGCCACGCGGGCCAGATGCCCCGCCGCGGTGCGGAAACTCTCGACGTCGTAAGCCGAGACCTCGGAGCGGTCGAGGCGGAAGCCGTTCCGCATCCCCTGCTCCGCAAGCCATGCGGCAACCGCCGTCTGCGCCGCTGAAAGGCGGTTGAGATCGGCGTCGGCAGCGCGTTTGCGGCGGTGGATCTCGTCCATCACCACATCCACTTTCTTGCGTTTCCCGTCCTCTTCCTTGCGCACCACCGGATTCACGTGGCCAATCACGCGGAGCCGGTCTCCGGCGCGCAAATCCGGGGCGTAGGGTTTGGTCTCGATCTTGAACAGGCTGTGCCTGTCCTCCGGCGGGCGCGACGAAACGGCGATGAACTCGGGGCGCCCCCCCTTCCATTCCAGACGGAAGAGGAAGTCGCGGCGGCGATCCGGGTCGTCGCCGAACAGGCTCCAGAGCAAGCGGTGGTTCTCGTACGACCCCACGCCCGCACCGAGCATCTTCAAGAGCGTCGCCGCGCTCGGCTCGTCGGACAGACGGATGCGGCTGATGAACATCATTGCACCTCCCCTTCCGACAGCAGGGCGCGGCATTCCAGGCGCTCGTAGAACTGCCAGCGCGTGCGGTCGCCCGGCTGGTCGCGGCGGCGGTGGCGCGTCACCCGATCCGCCGCCACCGGAGGCGGGTCGAGGTCCTCGTCCCACACTAGAAGACATTCCCCCCGCCGCCGCGGCAGACGCGAAAGGTAGGCCGCCATGCCTTCGTCCGCGTGTTTCCAGGCCAAGGCCGCATCGGCCAAGGCGCGCGGCAGCGAGTCCGCCTCCGTCACCACTGGGCACGGCGGCAGTGCAAGCGGGCACGACTTGCGCCCGAGATAAGGCATGAACTTCGGACGGCGCAGAGCGTCCGCCAACGCATCGAGCCGCCAGCGCGCCCCGGCCCGCACCCACAGGGCGGCAACCGCCATCGCCTCGACGCGATAGCCGCGCCGGGTCACGATGGTTTCGAGCGGCGTGCGGTCCTGCACGATCTCGGCGCGCCGGGTGGGAGCGGAGAAGCCCCGCTG
>QKGW01000503.1 GCA_003250275.1 Alphaproteobacteria bacterium | reverse complement strand
GCGTTCGGGTCCGTTGCGCGCGCGGCGGGGCAGATCGCGGTGTTCGGCGCGCGCCTCGGCGGCAACACCCAGTCGACGCGCCTGGTGCTCGATCTCGGCGCTTCGCCGCAGCATCAGGCCTTCAACCTCGCCGACCCCTACCGCATCGTCTTCGATTTCCCCGAGTTCGACTGGCGCGTCGCGCCCGAGCAGATGCCGCATGGCGTCGGGCTGATCCGCACTCTACGCGCCGGCCTGTTCCAGCCCGGCACCTTCCGCCTCGTCGTCGATCTTTCCGGCCCCGCCGAGATCACCCGCACGCTGGTGCTGCCGCCGCAGTCGGGCTTCAACT
The DNA here is from genome assembly GCA_003250275.1 of Alphaproteobacteria bacterium. Taxonomy (GTDB): domain Bacteria; phylum Pseudomonadota; class Alphaproteobacteria; order Rhodospirillales; family Rhodospirillaceae; genus Oleispirillum. Next base: position 6,667 of record QKGW01000503.1, on the reverse strand, counting down.
GGCGCTTCGTCGCCGATTTCGCGCCGACGTCGCGCGAGACGTTCATGACCCGTCTCGGTCCGAGCGACGAGCCGGTGCGCCCGGCGAAGGCGACCGAGCCCGCCGTTACCGAGCGCCAGCGCCGCGCCGGCGGCCTCAAGCCGGTCGTCGTGCTCGACCCCGGCCACGGCGGCGTCGACCCGGGCGCGATCGGCGTCGGCGGCGTCTACGAGAAGCACATCACCCTCGCGATGGGCAAGCAGCTCAAGTCGCAGCTCGAACGCACCGGACGCTATCAGGTGGTGCTGACCCGCGACCGCGACATCTTCATTCCATTGCGCGAGCGCGTGGCGATCGCGCGGCGCGCGCACGGCGACCTGTTCATCTCGCTGCACGCCGACAGCCACTCCAACCGCAACACCCGCGGCCTGTCGATCTACACCCTCTCGGAGCGGTCCTCCGACCGCGAGGCGCAGCTCCTCGCCGAGAAGGAAAACAAGGCCGACATCATCGCCGGCATGGATTTCTCCGAGGAGAGCCCGGAAGTCACCGGCATCCTCATCGACCTCGCGCAGCGGGAGTCGATGAACCTCTCCGCCCAGTTCGCCTCGCTCGCCGTCGGCGAACTCGACCGCAAGGTCACCACCCTCGACAACACCCACCGCTTCGCCGGTTTCGCGGTGTTGAAGGCGCCCGACATTCCGTCGGTTCTGCTGGAAATGGGCTACCTTTCCAATCCCCAGGAAGTGCGTCTGCTGCAACAGGTGGGCTACCGCGACCGCATGGCGGATTCGATGGTCCATGCCATCGACCGCTACTTCGACCAGACCCAGAGCGCGCAACGTCCGTGAGCCGGAACCGGGGGGTGAACCCGGTCTGGAATTCGGCGCGGGAATCGCGTATGTCATGGGTCCGCGCGTGCGCCCGGAGGGGGCGTGCCCGGGTCCCGAGGATTTGACTCATGATGCGTGCCCTGACCTTCGTGGTCGGTTTTGTGATTCTGGTGGCGATCGCCGGCGTCGGCGGCGTTGGTTACGTGTTCTGGCACTACGGCCGCGATCTGCCCGATTACCGCCAGCTCGAAACCTACACCCCCGACGTGATGACCCGGATCTACGCGGGCGACGGTCGGCTGGTCACCGAGTACGCGATCGAGAAGCGCGTCTTCGTTCCCTACAGCGCAATCCCGAAGATGGTGTCCAACGCCTTCATCTCCGCCGAGGACCAGCGCTTCTTCGAGCACGCGGGCGTCGACTTCATGGGCATCGCACGTGCCGCGGTCACCAACCTCAAGTACGCGGGCTCGGGCCGCCGCCCGGTGGGCGCGTCCACCATCACCCAGCAGGTGGCGAAGAATTTCCTGCTCTCGAACGAAGTGTCGCTGTCGCGCAAGATCAAGGAAGCGATCCTGGCGATGCGCATCGAGCAGGCGTTCACCAAAGAGCACATCCTCGAGCTCTACCTCAACGAGATCTACCTCGGGCGCGGCTCCTACGGCGTTGCCGCCGCGGCGATGAACTATTTCGATAAGTCGCTCGACGAGCTATCGATCGCCGAGGTCGCGTTCCTCGCGGCGCTGCCGAAGGCGCCGAACAACTACAACCCGGCGCGCTACCCCGAGGCGGCGCTGGCGCGGCGCAACTGGGTGATCGGGCGCATGGCCGAGGACGGCCACATCACCGCCGTCGACGCCGAGCACGCGATGGCCGAGCCGCTTCAGGTCAACGCCCGCGCCGAGACCGAATTCCTCGACCACTCCAAATACTTCTCCGAGGACGTGCGGCGCGAGATCGTCAACCGCTACGGCGAGAAGGCGCTCTACAAGGGCGGCCTCGCGGTGCGCACCACCCTCGAACCGCGTCTCCAGGAGGTCGCCACCCGCGCGCTGCGCGACGGCCTCGTCTCCTACGACCAGCGCCACGGCTGGCGCGGCCCGCTCGCGCACATCGAACTCGACCAGAGCTGGGGCATCCGCCTGCGCGATACCGAGCTGCCGCTCGGCTTCGACGACGGCTGGCAGCGCGCGGTGGTGCTGAAGGTCGAGCCGCAGGCGGCAACGGTCGGCTTCGTCGGCGGCAAGCGCGGCACGATCCCGTTCTCCGAAATGCGCTGGGCGCGCCCGCACCTCAAGGAGCAGGAGATCGGCCCCGCGCCGAAGTCCGCCGCCGACGTGCTCAAGACCGGCGACGTGGTTGCGGTCGCGGCGGCGGAAGGCAAGGACACCTACGCGCTGCGCCAGATCCCCGACATCGACGGCGCGCTCGTCGCGATGGACCCGCACACCGGGCGCGTGCTCGCGATGGTCGGCGGCTTCTCGCACGACCGCTCCGAGTTCAACCGCGCCACCCAGGCGCTGCGCCAGCCCGGCTCGTCGTTCAAGCCGTTCGTCTACCTCACCGCGCTCGAAAACGGCTACAAGCCGACCGATTTGATCCTCGACGCGCCGTTCGTGCTCGAGGTGCCGGGTCAGGCGAAGTGGAAGCCCTCGAACTACGAGAACGACTTCTACGGCCCGACGACGCTGCGCATGGGCGTCGAGAAGTCGCGCAACCTGATGACCGTGCGCCTCGCCGAAGCGGTGGGGATGAACAAGGTGGTCGCCACCGCCAAGCGCTTCGGCATCGCCGACCGGATGCTGCCGGTGCTCTCGATGTCGCTCGGCGCGGGCGAGACCACGGTGCTCCAGCTCACCACCGCCTACGCGATGCTGGTCAACGGCGGCAAGCGCGTGATTCCGACGCTGATCGACCGCATCCAGGACCGCGACGGCAAGACCATCTACCGCCACGACCAGCGCCCCTGCGACGCCTGCAACGGCGTGTTCTGGACCGACGAGGCGGTGCCCGAGCTGCCCGACACGCGCGAGCAGATCGCCGACCCGATCAGCGCCTACCAGATCGTCCACATCCTCGAAGGCGTGGTCGACAACGGCACCGGCCGCCAGATGAAGGAAATCGGCAAGCCGCTCGCGGGCAAGACCGGCACCTCCAACGACAGCGTCGACACCTGGTTCATGGGCTTCTCGCCCGATCTCGCGGTCGGCGTGTTCGTCGGCTTCGACGTGCCCAAGACCCTCGGCAAGCACGAGACCGGCGCGCGCGCCGCAGGCCCGATCTGGAAGGAATTCATGACCGAGGCGCTCAAGGACAAGCCCGGCACGCCGTTCCGCATTCCGCCCGGCACCCGCCTGATCCGCATCAATCACGACACCGGCCTGCGCGCCGAACCCGGCGACCGCAACGTCATTTTCGAGGCGTTCCGCCCGGGCGAGCAGCCCGGCTCGGCGCGCACCGTCACCGGCGCCGGCGCGCCGGTGGAGACGCCGGTGGAATCCGGGGTTCCCAAGGCGGGCGGTCTTTATTAAAGTCGCCCCCTTTCGAAACACACGCACGAAGGCATCCGATGCGCGCTGAAATCGAGCAGAAGGCCCAAGAGATCCAGCAGGCGATGGCCCTGCTGAGGAGGCATCTTTGACTGGGATGAAGCCAACCGCCGTCTCGAAGAGCTGAACGCCCTTTCCGAAGACCCGAACCTGTGGAACGACGCCGCCCGCGCGCAGAGCCTGATGCGCGAGCGCACCAAGCTCGACACCGCGATCTCGGGCTACAAGCGTCTGGAGCAGGACCTCGCCGACAGCCTCGAACTGATCGAGATGGGCGAAGCCGAGGACGACGCCGAAACCGTCGCCGACGCCGAGGCCAGCCTCGACGCGCTGGTCGCGGAGGCGCAGCGCCTCAAGCTCGAAACCCTGCTTTCGGGCGAGGCCGACCAGAACGACTGCTACGTCGAAATCCACGCCGGCGCGGGCGGCACCGAGGCGCAGGACTGGGCGCAGATCCTCGCGCGGATGTACGTGCGCTGGGCCGAACGCCGCGGCTTCAAGGTCGAGTACCTCGAAGAGAGCGAAGGCGAAGAGGCGGGCATCAAGTCCGTCACCGTGCGCTTCAACGGCGCGGGCGCCTACGGCTGGATGAAGACCGAGAGCGGCGTGCACCGCCTCGTGCGGATCTCGCCCTACGACAGCGCGGCGCGCCGCCACACCAGCTTCTCGTCGGTGTGGGTGTATCCGGTGATCGACGACACCATCGACATCGTGATCGAGGAAAAGGACTGCCGCATCGACACCTACCGCGCCTCGGGCGCGGGCGGCCAGCACATCAACAAGACGGACTCCGCGGTCCGCATCACCCACGAGCCTTCGGGCATCGTGGTGCAGTGCCAGATGGAGCGTTCGCAGCACCAGAACCGCGCCCGCGCGTGGGAAATGCTGAAGGCGCGCCTCTACGAGCGCGAGCTGCAGATCCGCGAGGAGAAGGCCAACGCCCTCGAAGCCACCAAGACCGACATCGGCTGGGGGCATCAGATCCGCAGCTACGTGATGCAGCCCTACCAGATGGTCAAGGACCTGCGCACCAACGTCGAAACCTCCGACATCCAGGGCGTTCTCGACGGCGATCTCGACAAGTTCATGGCCGCCTCGCTCGCCGCGCGCCTCGCCGGCGCGGGCGACGAAGCCACCGCCTGACCTACGGGTTCGGCTGAGCCTGCGGCGCTGCCCCTTCGGGCGGCGCCGTTTGCGTTTGCGCCTCGGGCTTCGGCTGCGCCGGGGCGGGGGGCTTCTCGTTGGGGAAGAAGAGCTTCTGCACGCCGCCCGGCACCAGCGCCGAGAGCGGGTTGACCGAGACGTCGGGCTCGTCGAGGGTGCCGCGGATGGTGTAGTTCATCGCGAACAGGCCGCTGTCCTTGCCGCCGAGAATCTGGCCGAGCAGCGGAATGTTGGTGATCACCTGGTTGACGATGTTGAACGGCACGATCGTGCCCTTGAGGTCGAGGGCGTCGGTTTCGGTGTCGACCGGGCCGGAGGTGGTGATGCCGAACGACGGCCCCGCCGCGCGCATCTCCCGCAGCACCAGGGAATCGCCCGCTTTTTCGAACGGCGCGTCGAGATACCAGAAGCTCACCCCCTGGCCGCCCAAAAGGTCGGCGATGCCGGTGAGCGACGCCACCGAGACCAACTGCGCCAGCACCGGCGCGTCGGCGACGCTGTAGTTCTCGATGCGGAGCTTGCCCGAGGCCGCGCCCTCGTCGGGGAGGGTGGCGGTGAGCTTCATCGTGCCGCCGCGGATCGACTGGGTGGTGCCGGTCGCCTTGAGCAGCGCGCCCGCGTCCGCCGAGGCGATGTCGATCAGCCGCGCCGCGCCCTTGCGCTGCACCACGATCACGGTTTGGCCCTGCGGCAGGTTGCCGGTGATCGTGCCGATCCACTTGCCGTCGGCGGCGCGCCGCAGGGTGGCGGCGAGGTCGGTCATCGTGCCGTCCTCGGAGAGCCGCGCCTTTTCGGCGGTGAGGTTGAGCGACACCGGCGTCGAGGGCTCGCGCGGCGGCTTCGGCTTGCCCGCCGCCGCGGCGGCCGCGTTGGCGGCGACTTCGTCCTCGTCGTCGGCGGTGAGTTCGCGCCAGCCGCTCTCGCGGATCAGCGGCACGAGGTTGAGCGTGGTCGCGTGGAGCGTGGCGTCGACGCTGCCGTCGGGCGGGAAGGCGAAGCCGCCCTTGAGCACGTTGTCGCCGAAGCGGAGTTCGTCGAGCGCGAGGCTGACGAGGCTGCCTGAGGGCCCCGCCTTGGCGCTGCCGGAAGTCGAGAGCCCGGCGCTCGACCGCATCCGGAACTGCTGGATGTCGGTGAGGCGGCCCTTGACGAAATGGATGGTGGCGGTGCCCGAGGCTTCGGTGCCCGCCTCCTTGCGCCAGCCGAGGCCGGGGGCGGCGATCGTCGCGGGGGTGAGGTCGACCTGCACGCCGAGCGTCATCCGCCCCTTGGTGTCCACCGTCGCGACCGCGTCGCCGAGCATCGTGCCGGTGATGTAGGGCTTCTGGAACGGCATGAAGTCGAGCCCGAGGGCCTTGCGTCCGGCGTCGTCGATCGCGCCCGAGACGACGTAGCGGGTGCGCACGCCGTTGCCCGAGAACTTCTCGTCCCAGCCGAGCTTCATCGGCACGCCGTTGACCTTGCCGTCGCCCGAGATCGACAGGCCGTCGAGGTCGACCGCGAGGTCGAGCACGCCCTCGGTGAGGGTGCGCCCGGGGATCGCGTCCTTGACCACGCCCTCGGTGATCTTCGAGGCCGCTTTCACCGTCATGTCGGCGAGGCGGAGGTCGAGCAGCAGCGGGAAGTGCATCGTGAGGTGCGTCGTGCCCTTGCCCGAGATGCCGTTGGGATCGACGGTGCCGAGCGCGGAAAGCAGCTTGAGCGGCGGCTGGTCGACGAGCTTGAGCGCGTCGCGCACCGGGCCGGTGATGTCGGCCTCGATGTCGGCGTACTGGGTTTCGCCGGTGAGGCCGGAAAGGCGCACCGTGCCGCCCGGTTGGATCACCAGATTACCGACGTGGCCGGTATCGGGGAGCACGTCGACGGTGTCCGCGCCGAAGAGGATTTGGCCGTCGACATCGGTGATCGGCGGCATCGGGCGCAGGTAGTGGACGGACGCGCCCTTCACCGTCGCCTCGCCGCCGAAGTTGGCGAGGTCGAGCGTGTCCCAGCTCGGGCCGCTGAGCTCGGCGGCGAAGCGCGCCTCCTCGACGCGGCCGTCGCGCAGGTTCTCGACCACCCAGTCGCGCGCGTTCTTCGCCATCGACGGCGGCCAGTAGCGCTCGAAGGAATCGAGCGCGGTATCGGTCAGCCGTGCGGTGC
>QKGW01000102.1 GCA_003250275.1 Alphaproteobacteria bacterium | reverse complement strand
CGTCATCGCCAACGTCTCGATCGGCGACCTCTTCATGGGCGGCGTGATCCCCGGCCTGCTGATGGGCATCGCGATGTGCTGCATGGGCTGGTTCATCGCCAAGAAGGAAGGCATTCCGGCGGAAGGCCACTTCTCCGTCGTCAAGCTCTTCGTCACGATCAAGGAAGCGTTCTGGGCGATGATGACCCCGGTGATCATCATCGGCGGCATCTACGGCGGCATCTTCACCCCGACCGAGGCGGCGGCGGTGGCGGCGGTCTACGGCATCGTCGTCGGCCTGTTCGTCTACAAGGAACTCAAGCTCGCGGACTTCCCCGAGATCGTGTTCAAGGCGGTGATCGGCTCGACCCTGATCATGTTCCTGGTCGGCGCGGCGAAGGTGTTCGGCTGGCTGATGACCAACCTGCAGATCCCGCACCACGTCGGCGAGGCGGTGGTCGCGATGACCAGCTCCCCGATCGTCTTCCTGATGATCATGAACGTGCTGCTGATCGTGCTCGGCACCCTGGTCAACGCCTCGGCGGCGGTGGTGATCCTCACCCCGATCTTCCTGCCGGTGGCGACCACCCTCGGTATCGACCCGCTGCACTTCGGCGTGGTGATGGTGGTGAACCTCGCGATCGGCTGCATCACCCCGCCGGTCGGCCTCGATCTCTTCGTCGCATCGGCGATCACCAAGGTGCCGCTCGAAAAGGTGATGAAGGCGACCACGCCCTATCTGCTGTCGTTGATCGTCACCCTGATCCTGATCACCATGATCCCGCAGATCTCGCTGTTCCTGCCCAACATCCTGCAGTAACCGCGGCCACCTAGCGGATACGGAAACGGCCCCTCGCGGGGCCGTTTTTCGTTGTGCGAAACACCGCGCTAGCGCGGCTGGCGCAGCAATCGGAGCGCGTTGGCGGTGACCAGCACGGTCGCGCCGGTATCGGCGAGGACGGCGGGCCACAGCCCAGTGACGCCCGCGATCGTGGTGATCAGGAACACCCCCTTGAGCCCGAGCGCGATCGCGATGTTCTGGCGGATGTTCGCCATCGTGCGCCGCGCGAGGGCGATCATCGCCGCGACGTCGCCGACGCGGGCGTGCAGGCTCGCGGCGTCGGCGGTTTCGAGGGCGACGTCGGTGCCGCCGCCGAAGGCGATGCCGACGTCGGCGGCGGCGAGCGCAGGCGCGTCGTTGATGCCATCGCCGACCTTGACCACCTTCAGCCCCTCGGCCTGGAGCGCGTGCACCGCGTCGAGCTTGTCCTCGGGCTTGAGACCGGCGCGCCAGGCAATGCCGAGCGGTTCGGCGAGCGCGCCCGCCGCCGCCGCACCGTCGCCGGTGAGCATGGTCATGCGCAGGCCCATGCCGCGCAGTTGCGCGATGCCGTCCGCAGCGTCGGGGCGGAGGTCGTCGCGCGCCGCGATCAGGCCGAGCGCGACGCCGCCGCGGCTCAACGCGGAGACCGTCTTGCCCTCGCCCGCGAGGGCGGCGGCCTCTTCGCCGGCGGCGCCGAGGAACAGCTCCGCGCCCTCGAAGCGCCCGGCAACACCCCGCCCCGGCACCGCGACGACATCCTCGACCGGCGCGGCCTGCACCGCCGCCTCGGCCGCCGCCTCGCGGATCGCGCGCGCCATCGGATGCGCCGAACCGAGCGACAGTCCGGCGGCGAGGGCGAGCACCTCGTCGGCGTTCTCGCCGGTCACGTCGGTGACGCGCGGACGCCCGGCGGTGAGGGTGCCGGTCTTGTCGAACGCCACCGCGCCCGCTCCGGCGAGGGTTTCGAGCACCGCGCCGCCCTTGATCAGCAGGCCGCGCCCCGCGCC
>QKGW01000406.1 GCA_003250275.1 Alphaproteobacteria bacterium | reverse complement strand
AAGTCGACGCTGATGATGCTGATGGGCGGCCTCGAACAGCCGACCCGCGGCGAGGTGTTCGTCGGCGGCGAAAGCATCGCGGGCATGGGCGAGGACGACCTCGCGGTGTTCCGCCGCGGCCGCGTCGGCATCGTGTTCCAGGCCTTCCACCTGATTCCGACCCTCTCCGCCCTCGACAACGTTGCGGTGCCGCTCGACCTCGCGGGCATTCCCGCCGCGCGCGAACGCGCCGCCGAGGTGCTGCGCGCCGTCGGCCTCGGGCACCGGCTCACCCACCTGCCCGCCAAGCTCTCGGGCGGCGAGCAGCAGCGCGTCGCACTCGCCCGCGCGCTCGCGCCCGCGCCGCGCCTGCTCCTCGCCGACGAGCCCACCGGCAACCTCGACACCGACAGCGGCCGCGCCGTCGCCGATCTGATGTTCTCCGCCACCGGGGCGGGCGGCGCGACCCTGGTGCTGATCACCCACGACGAGGCCCTGGCGGCGCGCTGCGACCGCATCGTCCGCCTCGCCGACGGGCGGGTGGCCGGATGAGCGGCGTCGTCACCCTTCTCCGTCTCGCCGGGCGCGACCTCAAGGGCAGCTTCCAGCATCGCCTTTCGGGGTTCCGCGTGCTGCTCGCCGGGCTCGCGCTCGGCGTCGCGGCGGTGGCGGCGGCGGGGAGCGTGGTGTCGTCGGTCGAGGCCGGGCTCGCGCGCGACGCCCGTGCGCTTCTCGGCGGCGACGTCGAGGCGGCGCGGCTCTACCGCCCGCTCGGCCCCGCCGACCGCGCCAAGCTCGAAGCGATGGGCAAGGTTTCCGAGGTCGCCGAGGTGCGCGCGATGGTGCGCCGCGCCGACGACCGCGCGGTGCTCGTCGAACTCAAGGCGGTGGACGCCGCCTATCCCCTCGTCGGCGCGCTGCGCCTCGACCCGCCGATCCCGCCCGCCGAAGCGTTCGCGCCCAAGGACGGGGTGCGCGGCATCGCGGTCGCGCCGCAGCTCCTGCGTCGCCTCGACCTCAAGCTCGGAGACGTGGTGCGCATCGGCGACGCGCCGTTCGCGGTGCGTGCGGTGGTCGGCTTCGAGCCCGATGGCGGCGCGCGCAGCTTCACCCTCGGCCCGCGCGTGCTCACCGACGTCGACGGCCTCGCCGCCACCGGTCTGATCCAGCCCGGCAGCATGATCACCTGGGCGAGCCGCGTCGCCGGAAGCCCGCCGCCCGACGCGGCGGCGGTCAAGGCGGCGCTCGGCGAAACCTTCCGCGTGCGCGGGCTCGACGCCGCCGCGCCGGGCACGCGCCGCTTCCTCGACACCATCGCGAGCTTCCTCACCTGGGCCGGGCTTTCGGCGCTGCTGGTCGGCGGCGTCGGCGTCGCGAGCGCGGTGACCGCGGCGCTGGAGGCGCGCCGCCCGATTCTCGCGGTGCTGAAATCCCAGGGCGCGACCAACCGCCAGATCGTCGTGCTCCACGCCTTCGTCGTCGGCGCGGTGGCGGCGGTGGGCATCGCGCTCGGGCTGGTTCTCGGCGCGCTCGCGCCGTGGCCGGTGGCGGCGCTGATCGCGGGCGTCGAAACTCCGTTGCCCGCCGCGCCGGTGCCGGCGATCTATCCCCTGCCGCTGCTGCGCGCCGCCGGGTTCGGCGCGGTGATCGCGGCGGTGTTCGCGTGGTGGCCGCTGCTGCGCGCGCGCGACATTCCCGCCGCCAGCCTGCTCAAGGACGCCGAGGGCGACACCCGCTCGCCGGTGCCGTTCGTCGCTTGGGCGATCCTCGCCGCGCTCGTCGTCGCCGGGCTCGTGCTCGCCGCCGGGGTCGGCGACCGGCCCGCGGCGGGCATCGGCTTCGTCGCCGGGGCGGCGGCGGTGTTCGCCGGGCTGCGCGGCGTCGCCTGGGCGGCGCAGAAGGCGGTGCCCCTGCTCGCCCGCCGCGTCTCCGGCGTGCTCGGCCGCCTCGCCCTCGCCAACCTCGCGCGCAAACGCTCGCCGATGGTGCCGATGATGATCGCCCTCGGCCTCGGCGCGACGGTGCTGGTCGCGCTCACCGAGGTGCAGGGCAACGTCTCCGCCCAGATCGGCAGCGACCGCGGCGACGACCATCCGACCTATTTCTTCATCGATATCCAGCCCGCCGACGCCGACCGCTTCCGCGCCGTCGTCGCCTCGGTGCCGGGCGCGCGCATCGAGGACGAAGCGCCGATGGTGCGCGGCCGCGTGGTGCGGATCAACGGCGAACCCGCCGACGCCGAGAAGCTGCCGCCCGACGCGCGCTGGGTGCTGCGCGGCGACCGCGGCCTCACCGCCTCGGCCGAGCCGCCGCGCGGCGCGGAGATCGTGTCCGGCAAGTGGTGGAGCGGCATCCCCGCGACGCCGCAGGTCTCGCTCGCCGACGGCGTCGCCACCGCGCTCGGGCTCAAGATCGGCGACACCATCACCGTCAACATCCTCGGGCGCGAGATCACCGCGACCGTCGCCTCGACCCGCGCGGTGCGGTGGACCTCGCTGTCGATGAACTTCACCTTCGTGTTCTCGCCCGGCGTGATCGACGCCGCGCCGCACACCCAGCTCGCCACGGTCAAGACCACGCCGGACGCCGAGGCCCCGCTCGAACGCGCGGTCGCGCGCGAACTGCCGAACGTCTCGGCGGTGCGCGTCGCCGACGTGCTCGAACGGGTGCAGGGTATTTCCGACGTCGGCGGGCGCGCGGTGCTCGCGGTCACCGGGGTCACCGTGCTCGCCGGGCTGCTGGTGCTCGCGGGAGCGGTGTCCTCGGGCCTGCGCGACCGCCTCAACCAGGCCGTGGTGCTCAAGGTGCTGGGCGCGCGGCGGCGCGATCTGATGCGCGTCACCGCGTGGGAGTTCCTCGCCATCGGTGGCATCGTCGGCGGATTCGCGGTGCTCGCGGGCAGCCTCGCGGCGTGGGCGGTGGTGATCAACCTGATGCGCCTCGAATTCACCTTCCGTCCCGCCGAGGCGGTGGCGATCGCGCTCGCCTGCGCCGTCGCCGGGCTCGCCACCGGCGCGCTGATCTCCGGGCGCATCCTCGCCGCGAAACCGGCGCGGCGGCTGCGCCACCTCTAGGCGTTCCGCCGGTTCCGATTGCATTTGCTCCGGCATGTTGCGTAGACTTGCGTCGTGCCGCGCCTCACCACATCTCTTGCAGCGAGGGTGGGCAGCGGTTCACCCAATCAACCCGAGAGGACGACCATGACGAGTTACCCCGACCCGCGTTTCGCGACGATGGGCCGCACTGCGACGGCGGAAGCCGTCGACCAGGGTCTGCGTGCCTACATGTTGAAGGTTTACAACTACATGGCATCCGCCTTGGCGCTCACCGGCCTGGTCGCCTATCTGGTGGCGCACACCCCGGCGCTGATGCAGATGCTCTATGCCGTGACGCCGCGCGGCATCCAGCCGACGATGCTCGGCTGGGTGGTGATGTTCGCGCCGCTGGCGCTGGTGTTCTTCCTCGGCTTCAAGATTCAGTCGATGCCGGTGCGCACCGCGCAGACGGTGTTCTGGGTCTACGCCGGCCTGGTGGGCGCGTCGCTCGCCTACATCTTCGCGCTCTACACCGGCGCGTCGATCGCGCGCGTGTTCTTCATCACCGCCGCCGCGTTCGCCGGCCTGAGCCTCTACGGCTACACCACCAAGCGCAACCTCTCCGCCTTCGGCTCGTTCCTGATCATGGGCCTGATCGGCGGCATCATCGCGATGGTGGTGAACATCTTCCTGCAGAGCACCGTGCTCGACCTCGCGCTGTCGGCGCTGTTCCTCCTGGTCTTCGCGGGCCTCACCGCCTACGACACCCAGAAGATCAAGTCGATGTACTACGCCACCGGCGGCAACGCCGAGTATACCGAGAAGACCGCGGTGATGGGCGCCCTCGCGCTCTACCTCGACTTCCTCAACATGTTCCTGATCATGCTGCGCTTCATGGGCAACCGGAACCAGTAAGCTCCGGGACCATCCGAGACGAACGAAAGGGCCGGTCGCAAGACCGGCCCTTTTTGTGTCGGAGGGGAAAACCAGGCCGGGCTCTGCCCGGACCCGCTAGGGGCCTCGGGCCCCTAGAACCCCGTTTTCCGCGAGGCGGGATAAATTCGTCGCGCCGCGAAGGTTCTATAGCGCTGCGCGCAAAAACCAAACGTCCGGGAGGTGCGGAGGGACCGAGTCCCTCCGCGATGTTTATTTCAATCCCTTCTCGACCCACGCCACCGCCGCTTCCGGCGCGCAGGTGTCGCCCGGTTCGGCGGGGGGGCGTCGGACCATCAGCACCGGGATGCCGAGGGACCGGGCGGCCGCGATCTTACCGTAGGTGGCCGCGCCGCCCGCGTGCTTGGTAACGATCACGTCGATGCGGTGTTCCTGCAGCAGCGCGCGTTCGTCGGTTTCGGCGAACGGGCCGCGCGCGGCGAGGGTGAGGTGAGGGCCGTCGAGGAGCGGCTGTGCGGGCGGGTCGACGACGCGCACGAGGCACCAGACGTCGGCGAGATTGCGGAACGGTTCGAGTTCGCCGACGCCGACGGTGAGGAACGCGCGGCTGCCGATTTCGGGCAGGCGCGCCGCGGCTTCCGCGACCGTTTCGGTTTCGATCCAGTTATCCCCGGCGGTGCGCGCCCACGGCGCGCGGCGAACCTGGACGCGCGGTACCTCGGCGGCGTCGCAGGCGATGCGGGCGTTGCGCGAGATCTGCGCGGCGAAGGGGTGGGTGGCGTCGATCACCGCGGCGACGTGGCGGGTGCGGAGGAAGATTTCCAGCCCCGCCGCCCCGCCGAAGCCGCCGATGCGCACCGCGCCGGGGATCGCCTTCGGCGACTTCACCCGGCCCGCGAGCGAGGTCAGCACGTTCGCGCCGCGCGCCGCGAGGTCGGCGGCGATGCGCTGCGCCTCGGCGGTGCCGCCGAGGATGAGGATCAGCGGGCGCTCATCCGGCACGGCCGACCACCTCGCCGGAGCGGTCGACGACGAGCACGTCGACGGCGGTTTCCGGTTTGAGGATGTCGCGGGCGACGGCGCGGCAGCGCGCGGCGACCGCGTCGCCGAGCTTCAGCCCCGCCGCGTCGGCGCGTTCGAGGACTTCCATCGCGGTATTGGCGTGGTGCGCCGCCTCGACGAGGGCGTCGTCGCCGCCGATCTCGCGCACCAGTTCGGCGAGCCTGCCGAAGTCGACGCGGGATTCCTTCGAGTGGACGTTGAGTTCGCCCTCGCCGAGCTTGACGAACTTGGCGAAGCCGCCGGAGAGCGTCAGGCGCGGCAGCGGGTGGGCGCGCAGGTATTTCAGCAGGCCGCCGACGAAGTCGCCCATGTCGATCAGGGCGACGTCGGGCAGGCCGTGTTCGCGCCGCGCCGCGCGTTCGGAGGCGAAGCCGGTGGAGGCGGCGACGTGGGTCGCGCCCGAGGCGGCGGCGACCTTGACGGCGCGCTGGATCGTCTGGATGAACGCCTCGCAGGAGTAGGGCACGACCACGCCGGTGGTGCCGAGCACCGAGAGCCCGCCGACGATGCCGAGGCGCGGGTTGAGGGTCTGCTCGGCGAGTTCCGCACCCTTCGGGATCGCGATCGTCACCTCGACGTCGACCGGGCCGCCGATCGCGTCGGCGGTTTCGAGGAGGTTGGCGGAGATGATCCGGCGCGGGCCGGGGTTGATCGCCGGTTCGCCGACCGGCACCGGAATGCCCGGCCGGGTGACCACGCCGACTCCGACGCCGCCCTTGAAGGCGATGCCGCTGCCCGGCGCGCCCCAGCGCACCGTCGCCTGGATTTCCGCGCCGTGGGTGACGTCGGGGTCGTCGCCCGCGTCCTTGATCACTCCGGCGGTGGCCGACTCCGCTTCGAGCACCTGCGTCGCGAGGGCGAAACGCGGCCGTTCGCCGCGCGGCAGAACGATTTCGACGAGCTCGGGGAAGCCCTTGCCCGCGAGCGCGAGGTAGGCCGCCTTGGCCGCCGCCGCCGCGCACGCGCCGGTGGTCCAGCCGCTGCGCAGGGGTTTTCCGCTCTCCGCCATGGTGTCGTCCTTCACGTAACTTCGTACCGAAAAGTGTCTTAGAGCACGATTGGCGGCTTGTCATCGCCGACGCGCACGGGCATATATTCCGCCGCTATGCTCAAACGCTATGACACATACACGGTGGAGCTGGAACCCGGCTGGGTCTGGCTGGTCGGCGCGGGTCCGGGCGACCCGGGGCTGCTCACCCTTCACGCGCTCTCGGCCCTCGAACAGGCGGACGTGATCGTTCACGACGCCCTCGTCGACGAGCGTATCCTCGGTCTGGTCAAGCCCGACGTCGAGCTGATCAACGTCGGCAAGCGCGGCTGGAAGTGCAGCCCCAAGCAGAGCGACATCTGCGACCTGCTCGTCGACCTCGGCAAGCAGAACAAGCGGGTGGTGCGGCTCAAGGGCGGCGATCCCTTCGTCTTCGGGCGCGGCGGCGAGGAAACCCAGGCGCTGGTGAAGGCCGAGATCCCCTTCCGCATCGTGCCGGGCATCACCGCGGGCATCGGCGGCCTCGCCTACGCGGGCATTCCGCTGACCACGCGCGAGACCAACGACGCCGTGGCGTTCGTTACCGGCCACGACGAGTCGGGCGGGATGTCGCGCCGCGTCGCGTGGGAGGAACTCGCGCGCACGGTGCCGGTGATCGTGATCTACATGCCGATGAAGTCGCTCGCGCATATCGCCGAGAAGATGATCGCCGGCGGCCGCGAGCCGACCGAGTGCTGCGCGATCGTTTCGCGCGCGAGCACGCCGCACCAGCGGGTGCTGATCTCGACGCTCGAGCGCTGCGCCGCCGATGCGGCGGAGAGCGATCTGCCGAACCCGTCGCTGTTCGTCGTCGGGCCGGTGGTCGACTACCGTGCCTGGGTCAACTGGTTCCCCGGCAACCGGTCGCCGCGCCTCGCGCCGCTCTCGCCCGCCTCGGCGGAGTGATCCGCCTCAGCAATCCCCGCCGCTGACCGCCGCACCCGCGGCGATCGCGGCCGCCGTCGACGGCTTCGACCCGACCGGGTGCAGCCGCGCGAGCAGGCCG
>QKGW01000423.1 GCA_003250275.1 Alphaproteobacteria bacterium | reverse complement strand
GCTGGTGATCCCCAAGGGCAGCTACGTCTCCTGGGACGACTTTTCCCAGCGCGCCACCCCGGCGGAGATCGCCGGGTTCGTCCGCGCCGTCGGCGAGACCGCGCGTACCCTGGGCGTCGAGGCCGACGGCTACCGCGTGCTCAGCAACGTCGGCACCCAGGCGGGGCAGGAAGTGCCGCACCTGCACGTTCACATCTTCGCCGGGCGGCCGCTCGGCCCGATGCTCGCGAAGCGCGACTAAGCACCTAGAAATATTCGCTTTTCCCAGGCGTCCGGCGATCCCTCCGGACGCCTGCGGCGTTTGTGCGCCGAAATCACGGCGCGCCTAACTGCGATCGGTGTTACGACGCCGCGCGGACGTTCCATCGCACCAATGAATTTTGCCGCGGTGATCGCCGTCACACCAAGGTTTCCGCGGGGTTCCGCGCTTGCCGCGGCCGCCGCACGGGGGCTTCGGCGGGCGGGTGCGTACGCTCCGGCGGCGGGCCGCCCGAAATCCGGTCATCGTTTCGCAGATGGATAGCGGCGGTGGGAGGCGCGGCTACGGCATACCAGATGTAGCTAGCCCGCTTCGGCGAGCGTCACCACCACGGCGCTGTGCCGGGCGGCGGCGGCGAACTCGGGCCGCCAGCTTTCGACGCGGTTGCGCCCGCCCTCCTTGGCGGCGTAGAGCGCCTGATCGGCGCGGTCGAACGCCGGACCGATCGCGGCTTCGTCGGCGCGCAGCGCGGCGACGCCGACGCTCACCGTCATCCGCAGTTCGCCGTCGGGCAACGCGACGCGTTCCGCGGCGATGCGCGCGCGGAGCTTTTCCGCCGCGGTTTCCGCCCCGGCGCGATCGGTGCCGGGCAGGATCAGGGCGAATTCCTCGCCGCCGAGCCGCCCGAACAGGTCGCTGCCGCGGATCCCCTCCGCCGCCGCCGCCGCGAACGCGACGATCGCGCGGTCGCCGTTGGCGTGACCCCAGGTGTCGTTGATCGTCTTGAAGCGGTCGATGTCGAGCATCAGGACCGTGAGCGGCTGATCCAGCCGCCGCGCCCGCTCGACCTCGTGCGCCGCCATTTCCATGAGATAGCGGCGGTTGTGGCAACCGGTGAGCGGATCGGTGAGCGCGGCCTCGATGAGGCGGCGCTGCGCGGCGCGCAGGCGGTGGAACAGCGGGCGGAAGATCAGCAGCGCCTCCACCACCAGGGTCCCGAGCATCACCGCGAGCATGACTGCAAGCACCACCCGCAGGCGCGCGATCGCCGCCTCGCTATCGGCCTGATACCGGCTCACCGCCGCGTCGAGTTCGCTCAGCACCGGTTCGCGCGCCTGGGCGAGCAGCGCGCCGAGGAGCGCGCTGCCCCGGCGGGTTGCGGGGTCCATCTGGAGATAGCGGCGGGCGAGGTCGAGGTAGCCGGAAACCCGCAAGTCGAGTTGAAAGCGCTCGGCGGCGTGGTCGCGCATCGGTCCGGCGAACAGACCAGACACTCCCGGCGCGGGCAGCGCGAAGTGAAGCGCGGCATGGCTCTGGCTCATCAGCGCGATCGCGTCGCGGAGGTCCTGCTCGGTCGTGGCGCCGGGGTGCGTCGCCCCGGGTTCCGCCAACTGTTCCGCGAGCGAGGCGATGCGCTGCGAGAGCATCCGCTGCCGTCCGGCGACGTTGACGACGCGCGCGGTATCGGCCTGGCGCTCGACGATCGCGTCGATCACCAGATGCGTCACCACCGCGACGCCGGCGATGAGCGCGAGCGCGAGCAGGTATGCGAACGTCGCGCGCCGAAATCCGCGTGCTTCCCCAAGCGTGTCGTGCATCGATGTTCTCGCGCGCCAAGCGACGGCGC
>QKGW01000424.1 GCA_003250275.1 Alphaproteobacteria bacterium | reverse complement strand
GTTGCTGTTCGACGAGCCGACGAGCGCGCTCGATCCCGAACTCGTGAACGAGGTGCTGCAGGTGATCCGCGGCCTCGCCGAGGAGGGCCGCACCATGCTCATCGTCACCCACGAGATGCGCTTCGCCCGCGAGGTGTCGAGCCAGATCATGTTCCTGCACCAGGGGCAGGTCGAGGAATTCGGGCCGCCGTCGCAGGTGTTCACTGCGCCGAAATCGGAGCGTTGCCGCCAGTTCCTCGAAAACCACTTGAACTGAGTACAGGTACCGCCGCGTCGCCACGAACCCGGCGTCTTTTGAAGTCGTTCAACAACAAATCGATGGGGAGACTTCCCGTGAAAAACTGGATTCGTTCGCTGCTGGCGGTGGGTGCGATGGTGGTGGCCGGTTCCGCCGCGGCCAATGCCAAGGACGTTCTGCGCATCGGCTCCGAAGGCGCTTACCCGCCCTTCAACATGATCGACAAGGACGGCAACCTGCAGGGCTTCGACATCGACATCGCCAAGGCGCTGTGCGTCGAGATGAAGGTCGAGTGCAAGTTCGTCACCCAGGACTGGGACGGCATCATCCCCGGCCTGCTGTCGAAGAAGTACGACGCGATCGTCGCCTCGATGTCCGACACTCCCGAGCGCCGCAAGGCCGTCGCCTTCTCCAACAAGTACTACTCCAACATGCTGCGCTTCGCCGCGCCCAAGGGCACCGCGCTCGCCCCGACCGCCGAAGGCATGAAGGGCAAGACCATCGGCGCGCAGCGCGCCACCATCGCCGCGCAGTACGCCAAGGAACACTTCGCGGGCTCCGAGGTGAAGGTCTACGACACCCAGGAGAACGCCTGGCTCGACCTCGCCGCCGGCCGCACCGACGCGGTGCTCGCCGACATGCTCGTCGCCTACGAATGGCTCGGCACTCCGGACGGCGCGAAGTACGAGTTCCTCGGCAAGCCGTTCGACATCGACGACAAGATCTCGATCGCCGTGCGCAAGCAGGACAAGGACCTGGTGAAGAAGCTCAACGCTGCGATCGACGCGATCCGCGCCAACGGCACCTACGCCAAGATCAACGCCAAGTACTTCCCGTTCGACATCTATTGATCCCGACCCTTGCCGTCGCCCCGGTTTCCGGGGCGGCGGTCCCTGATGGAATACCGGTATGATCGATCTGCAAGGTTTCGGCCTCCAGCTCCTCATGGGCGCGACGATGACCGTCGAGATCGCCCTTGGCGCCTGCGTGCTCGGGCTGATCCTCGGCCTCGGCTGCGCCGCGATGCGCCTCTCCGGCATCGCGCCCCTCGTCGCGGTGGCGAAAACCTACACCACGATCATCCGCGGCATCCCCGAGCTTCTCGTGGTGCTGCTCGTCTACTTCGGCTCGGCGCGCGTCCTCACCGGCATCGCCGAAAGCCTGGGCTACGACGAATACGTCGAGCTTTCGCCCTTCGTCGCGGGCGTGATCGCGCTCGGTCTGACCTTCGGCGCCTACGCCTCCGAGGTGTTCCGCGGCGCGTTCCTCGCGGTGCCGCAGGGACAGATCGAGGCCGCCCGCGCCCTCGGCATGTCGCCCGCGCACGCGTTCCGCCGCATCCTCCTGCCCCAGGTCTGGCGCATCGCGCTGCCGGGGCTCGGCAACCTCTTCCTCGTGCTCCTCAAGGACACCTCGCTGGTCTCGGTCGCGGGCATGGAGGAGCTGATGCGCAAGACCTCGATCGCGGTCAGCTTCACCAAGGAGCCGTTCACCTTCTACGCCGTCGCCACGGTGATGTACCTCGGCATGACGGTGATCTGCACTCTCGCGCTGCACATCATGGAGCGCCGCGCCAACCTGGGCTACCGCCCGCTGACGACGGTCTGACGCCATGGAAGACATCATCGCACGCCTCCCCGAGATGCTGATCGGCGCGGTCACCACGATCGAGCTGACCCTGCTCGCGCTCGCCGTCGGCATCGTCATCGCGGTGCCGATGGCGCTCGCCCGCACCTCGCGCCTCCTCGCCGTGCGCGCCCTGCCCTACGCCTACATCTTCGTCTTTCGCGGCTCGCCGCTGCTGGTGCAGATGTTCCTGCTCTACTACGGCCTCTCGCAGTTCGAGTGGATCCGCGAGAGCTTCCTCTGGCCGGTGCTGCGCCAGCCCTACTGGTGCGCGGTGATCGCCTTCGCGCTCAACACCGGCGCCTACACCGCAGAGATCCTGCGCGGCGGCATCCAGTCGATCCCCAAGGGCGAGATCGAGGCGGCCAGGGCCTGCGGCATGTCGCCGTTTCTGATGACGCGCCGCATCGTTCTGCCGCGCGCCTTCCGCATCGCGTGGCCGGCCTACGGCAACGAGGTGATCTTCATGCTCAAGGGCTCGGCGCTCGCGAGCACCATCACCCTCCTCGACATCACCGGCATGGCGCGCAGCATCATCGCCGAGAACTACCTCGCGCTCGAGTTCTTCGGCCTTGCGGGGGTGCTCTATCTGTTGATTTCGTGGTCGTTCATGCGCGTTCTCCGTTTCGTCGAGGTCCGCCTCAACCGCCATCTCACGCCGCCGCCGCAACCGGCGGACGCGAACGCCTGATCCGTTTCGCGGTTTTCGGCGTGCGTTCCCCCGCGCTTTGAGTATGATGATGCCAGGGGGCCAAAATCGGCAGAGAAGAACGGAGTCTCATGTCGCTTTCGAATGAACGGACCCGAGTCGGGAATCAGGCCCCCGACCTGCGTCTGTTCGATGTCACCGGCAAGGGCGTTTTCGCACTCGACCTCGACGACGACGGCCGCGTCATTGCCGTCGGCGCGATGGGCGCGGCGCTGCTCGCGCGCGAGCCCGACGATCTCGTCGACTGTCCGCCCGCCGACGCGTTCCCCGTCTCCGTCGCCCAGGCGGTGCATGATTGCCTCGGTCAGCCGACCTTCCCGACGCGGGTGATCCAGACCCTTCTGCCGACCCGCCTGGTCGCCGACCGCATCATCGAGTGGACGCTCCACGGCCTCTCCGCCGGCGCCGGGCGCGTCGCGCTGCTCGAAGCCAACGACGTCACCATCCGCAAGCGCAACGACAACCGCCTGCGCAACATGGCGCGCGCGGTCGAGCAGAGCCCGGTCTCGGTGGTGATCACCGACGTCAAGGGCGTGATCGAATACGTCAACCCGCGCTTCACCCAGATTTCCGGCTACGGCTACGACGAAGCGATCGGGATGACGCCGTCGATCGTCAAATCCGGCTTCACCTCGCCGCAGCAGTACCGCGAGCTGTGGGAAACGATCGTCGCCGGGCGCGAGTGGCGCGGCGAACTCCTGAACCGCCGCAAGAACGGCGACCTCTTCTGGGAGCACATCTCGATCTCGCCGATCCGCGACGAAACCGGCGCGATCGTGCGCTTCGTCGCGGTCAAGGAAGACGTGACGATGCGCAAGGAGTACGAGAAGCGGCTCCTCTACCAAGCGCACTACGACGACCTCACCAAGCTCCCCAACCGCCTTCTGTCGATCGACCGCCTGACCCAGGCGCTCGCGCGCGCCGACCGCAACCGCGAGCACGTCGGCGTCGCGTTCATCGACCTCGACAACTTCAAGAAGGTCAACGACACCCTCGGCCACACCTACGGCGACGACCTCCTGCGCGTCGCCGCGCGGCGGCTGGTCGGCTGCATCCGCGCCTCCGACACCGTCGGCCGCCTCGGCGGCGACGAATTCGTCATCGTCCTGCCCGACCTGCACGACCCCGCCCACGCCCTCGGCGTCGCCGACAAGATCCTCGAAGCCTTCCAGGAGCCGTTCCTCATCCTCGGGCACTCGATCACCACCACCGCCTCGGTGGGGCTGACGATCTTCCCCAACGACGGGCGCGAGGCGAACATCCTCCTGCGCAACGCCGACGCCGCGATGTATCGCGCCAAGGACGCCGGGCGGAACTGCTGCCGCACCTTCCACGCCGGGCTCAACGCCCTCGCGATGCACCGCCTGCGCCTCGAATCGCTGCTTTCGGGCGCGCTCGACCGCGACGAGATCTTCGTCGTCTACCAGCCGCAGGTGGACACCCGCAGCGGCAAGCTGATCGGCGCGGAAGCGCTCGCGCGCTGGCGCAGCCCCGAGCTCGGCATGGTCTCGCCGCTCGATTTCATCCCGCTCGCCGAGGATTCCGGCCTGATCGAGCAGATCGGCCGCTACGTGCTCGAAACCGCGTGCCGCCAGCTCGCGCTGTGGCAGCACCAATTGCCGCCGGGCACCCGCATCGGCGTCAACGTCTCCTCCCGGCAGATGTCGGTGCCGGGCTTCGCCGGCGTCGTCGAGCAGGTGCTCGGAGCCACCGGCATCGCGCCCCACAGCCTCGAAATCGAACTCACCGAAAGCCTGTTCGCACTGCGCTCCGCCTCGGTGGTGGACACCCTGAACGCGCTCCGGGCGATGGGCGTGCGCCTCGCGGTGGACGACTTCGGCACCGGGTATTCGTCGCTCTCCTACCTGCGCGAATTCCCCGTCGACACGGTGAAGATCGACCGCTCGTTCATGATCCCGGTCGGCGACGAGGCGGCGGATTCGCTGGTGCGCGCGATCGTCACGATGGGCCACAGCCTCGGTCTCCAGGTCGTCGGCGAGGGCATCGAAACGGCGCAGCAGCTCACCTTCCTGCAGGATTCGGGCTGCGACGCGGCGCAGGGCTACTTCATCTCGAAGCCGCTGCCCGCCGAGGCGTTCCTGCGCTTCGCCACCCGAACCTGACGACGGAGTACCGGCGGGCGGCGGAACGCGCTATCTTGAGGACGACACACGGGCCGGGAGCGTTGCGATGAAAACCAGCAAGATCCTCGACCTCCTCGAAGAGGCGCTCAAGAGCGGCAAACGGTCGCGCCGCGAACGCGAGATCCAGGAGCTTCTCGACAAGCTCGTCGCGAAGGAGAAGAAGCTCCTCGCCAAGCTCGCCGAGCCCCACGACGCCGACGAGATCCACGCCCTCAACCTCAAGATCCAGGTCAATCGCGCGCATCAGCGCAAGGCCAACGCCGCGCTCGACTCCTGGGCGCTCACCGACGACGTTCCCGAACCGACGCCCGAAGAACCGCGCGCCTGACCGCCGCCGCGACAACCGCGCCACCCCCCTTCCCCGTCATGACCGGGCTCGTCCCGGCCATCCACGCCTTTTGCCCGGCCCCGGGGAAGGCTTCGTGGATGCCCGGATCAAGTCCGGGCATGACGGGTGGGTAGTGACGACGCGTGGATATGCCTCTGGCCAGGGCCAGGGGGCGCCTCACGGCAAGAAACCGGGCACCACAGCCTCCCCCTTCCCCGTCATGGCCGGGCTCGTCCCGGCCATCCACGCCTTTTGCCCGACCCCGGGGAAGGTTTCGTGGGTGCCCGGATCAAGTCCGGGCATGACGAATGGGTGGTGACGACGCGCGGATATGCCTCCGGCCAGGGACGAAGGACACTTCACGGCAGGAACGCGCGCCCTTCCGTCAGCGGCGAAATCCCGAGGTGGCGCGCCACCGTCTGCGCGATGTCGGCAAAGGTTTCGCGCGCGCCGAGGTCGCGCGGCGCGACGCCGGGGCCGAAGGCGAGTACCGGCACCCATTCGCGGGTGTGGTCGGTGCCGGTCCAGGTCGGATCGCAGCCGTGGTCGGCGGTCACGATCACCACGTCCATCGGGCGCAGCAGCGCCGCGAGCTCCGGCAGGCGCGCATCCCACGCCTCGAGCGCGGCGGCGTAGCCGAACGGATCGCGGCGGTGGCCGTAGAGGGTGTCGAAATCGACGTAGTTCGCGAACACCAGGCTACCGGACGGCGCGCTCTCAACCGCCTTCAGGGTCGCGTCGAACAGCGCCATGTCGCCCGCCGCCTTGATCTCCTGGGTGGTGCCGCGATGCGCGAAGATGTCGCCGATCTTGCCGATCGCAATCACCTCGCGGCCCGCGTCCTTGAGCCGGTCGAGCAGCGTCGGCGCGGGCGGCGGGGTCGCGTAGTCCTTTCGGTGCGGCGTGCGGACGTAGCCGCCGCTCTCGCCGGTGAAGGGGCGCGCGATCACCCGACCGATGTTGTAGCCGTCGACGAGTTTGCGCGCGACTTCGCAGATTTCGTAAAGCCGGTCGAGCCCGAACGTCTCTTCGTGTGCGGCGATCTGGAACACCGAATCCGCCGAGGTGTAGACGATCGGCTTGCCGGTGGCGACGTGCTCGTCGCCGAGATCGGCGATGATCTCGGTGCCCGAGGCGTGGCATTCGCCGAGCACGCCGGGCAGCTTGCAGCGCGCGATCAGCGCCTCGATCAGCGGCGCGGGGAAGCACTTCGGCGTATCGGGGAAGTACCCCCAGTCGAAGCGCACCGGCACCCCCATCATCTCCCAATGGCCGGAGGGCGTATCCTTGCCGTGGCTGATTTCCTGGGCCGCGCCGTGCGCGCCGGTGAACGGCCCGGCGACGGACATCCCTTCGGGCGCGGCGCCGCTCGCACGCACCGCCGCGGCGCCGAGACCGAGCCCAGCGAGATGGGGCAGCTTGAGCGGCCCGGCAGGGCGCTCGCGGCACGCCTCGGCGATGTGGCCGAGGGTGTTGGCGCCGGTATCGCCGAAGTCCGCGGCGTCGGGCGCGGAGCCGATACCGAAGCTGTCGAGGACCAGGACGAAGGCGCGGGGCATGATCTTTCCTCCGGTCAGGCGTCGATACGGCCGCGCAGCACCGGCGGCGCGGCAGGGGCTTGTTCGGACATGACGTAGGCGGCGCGCACGCGCTCGGCGGCGCGGGCGGCGGCGGCGGCATCGCGGGCGTGAATGCGGCAGAGCGGCACATCGGCGGGAGCGCCGACGCCCGCGACCTCGGTGAGGCCGACGGCGAAATCCACCCCCTGCTCGGGGCGCACCCGGCCGCCGCCGAGATCGACGAGCGCGAGGCCGATCTGCTTCGCGTCGACCGCGCCGACGAACCCGGGCGCGGCGGCGAACACGTCCTGCACCACCGGCGCGGGTTCGAGATACACGCCCGCGCGGTCGAGGAAATCGAGCGGCCCGCCGAGCGCGGCGACCATGCGCGCGAACGCCTCCGCCGCGCGGCCCTCGTCGAGCGCGAGGTGGAGTTTGCGCGACGCGGTCGCGGCGTCGATGCCGACGAGGCCGAGCATCTCGACGCCGAGCGCGAGGGTG
>QKGW01000421.1 GCA_003250275.1 Alphaproteobacteria bacterium | reverse complement strand
TTAAACGGTCCAGCGGAGAACCGGTTTGCGCGCCGCCAGGGTCTCGTCGAGTCGACGCCGCGGCGTCAAACGCGGCGCGGCGTGGAAGAAGTCCGAGTCGCCTGCCTTCGCCTTGGCCACCAGCGCGGTCACCGCGTCGATGAACACGTCGAGGGTCTGCTTGCTCTCGGTCTCGGTGGGTTCCATCAGGAGCGCACCGTGCACCACCAGCGGGAAGTACATGGTCATCGGATGGAAGCCCTCGTCGATCAGCGCCTTGGCGAAGTCGAGGGTGGTGACGCCGGTGTCCTTGAGGAAGCCGTCGTCGAACAGCGCCTCGTGCATACACGGCCCCTCGAACGGCGCGGTGAGCGTGTCCTTGAGGCGCGCGAGCAGGTAGTTGGCGTTCAGCACCGCATCGCCGGAGGCCTGCCGGAGACCGTCCTTGCCGAGCGCCATGGCGTAGGCGAGCGCGCGGATCATCACCCCGAACTGGCCGTGGAAGCCCTTCATCCGCCCGAACGGCGCCGCGTCCGGCCCGGCCTCGGCGGGCGTTTCCACGAGGGTGAAGCCCGCCTCGGTCTTGCGCACGAACGGCAGCGGCGCGAACTTCGCGAGCGCCTCGGAGAGCACCGTCGGACCCGCGCCCGGCCCGCCGCCGCCATGCGGCGTCGAGAAGGTCTTGTGCAGGTTGATGTGCATCGCGTCGACACCGAGGTCGGCGATCTTCACCCGCCCGATGATCGCGTTGAAGTTGGCGCCGTCCATGTAGAAGTAGGCGCCCGCCGCGTGGACGAGATCGGCGATCTCGCGCACGTCGCGCTCGAACAGGCCGCAGGTGTTCGGGTTGGTGAGCATCACCCCGGCCACCTCCGGCCCGAGCTTGGCCTTGAGCGCTTCGATGTCCACCCGGCCATCCGGCCCGGCGGGGATCGCCACCACCGAATAGCCGCAGAGCGCCGCGGTCGCCGGATTGGTGCCGTGCGCGCTCTCGGGCACGAGGATGATCTTGCGCGCGTCGCCCTTGGCTTCCTGCGCGGCGCGGATCGACATCACCCCGCAAAGCTCGCCGTGCGCGCCCGCGGCGGGCGACATCGCCACCCCGGCCATGCCGGTCAGCTCCATCAGCCAGCCCGCGAGGGTGTTGATCACGCCGAGCGCGCCCTGGACCGTCGAGACCGGCTGCAGCGGGTGCAGATCGGCGAGGCCGGGGGTGCGCGCGACCTTCTCGTTGAGGCGCGGGTTGTACTTCATCGTGCACGAGCCGAGCGGATAGAACCCGGCGTCGATCGAGTAGTTCTTCTGCGACAGGCGGGTGTAGTGGCGCACCACCTGCGGCTCCGAGAGACCGGGCAGGCCGATCGGACCCTTGCGCGCGAAGCTGCCGAGGCGATCGGGCACGTCGAACGGTTCGGGCAGATCGACGCCCGAGCCCTCGGCGGAGCCCTGTTCGAAGATCAACGGTTCCTCGACGGTGAGACCGCGGTTGCCGGTGACGGTGCCCGGCGCGGCGGAGGCGGGAATCGGCTTGTCGTTCATCGCAGAACCTCCGCGAGCGCGGCGACGAGGGCGTCGATGTCCTCTTCGCTGTTGGTTTCGGTCGCCGCGAGCAGCAACAGGTTTTCAAGCTCCGGATAGGTCGGGAACAATCGCTGCGCGGGCACGCCGCCGAGGATCCCCTTCGCCGCCAGAGCCTCGACCACCGGGGCGGCGGGCTTCGGCAGCATCACCGCGAACTCGTTGAAGAATTCCGGCGTCGCCAGCTTCACCCCCGGCACCGCCGCGAGCTTCTGCGCGAGCTTGACCGCGGTGGCGTGGTTGACGCGCGCGAGCTTGGTGAAGCCCGCCTCGCCCAGCATCGCCATGTGGATCGAGAACGCGAGCGCGCACAGGCCCGAGTTGGTGCAGATGTTCGAAGTCGCCTTCTCGCGGCGGATGTGCTGCTCGCGCGTCGAGAGGGTGAGCACCCAGCCGCGGCGGCCGTCGACGTCGACGGTCTGGCCGACGAGGCGGCCCGGCATGTTGCGCACGTACTTCTCGCGGGTGGCGAACAGGCCGACGCCGGGGCCGCCGAAGGAGAGCGGCATCCCGAGCGAGGAGCCGTCGACGACGACGATGTCCGCGCCCATCTCGCCCGGCGGCATCAGCGCGCCGAGCGACACCGGCTCGGCCACCGCGACGATCAGGAGCACGCCCATCTCGTGGCAGACCTTGGCGAGGGTGGTGTAGTCGGAGAGACGCCCGAACACGCTCGGGGTCTGCACCATCACGCACGCGAGCGACGGATCGATGCGGCCGATCAGGTCCTCGATGCCGACCGGGTCGGGCGCGAGCACCTCGCACGAGAGATCGGTGAAGCGCAGCTGCGTCTGGGTGACCTCGGCGTAGTGCGGGTGCACCGAGCCCGAGACCAGCACCGCCTTGCGGCGGGTGACGCGCGCCGCCATCAGCGCCGCTTCGGCGCAGGCGGTGGCGGCGTCGTACATCGACGCGTTGGCGACCTCCATCCCGGTGAGGAGACACACCTGGGTCTGGAACTCGAACAACGCCTGCAGCGTGCCCTGCGAGATCTCGGGCTGATACGGCGTGTAGCTGGTGAGGAACTCGCCGCGCTGGATCAGCGCGTCGACCGCCGCCGGGCCGTGGTGGCGATACGCCCCCGCCCCGAGGAAGGTGGGCGCGCAACCGGGCGCAAGGTTCTTCATCGCGAACGCGGTGAAGGCCTTCTCGATCGCGAGTTCGCCCTGATGGTCGGGAAGGTCGAAGACCGCGCCCGCGCGCACCGCTTCCGGCACGTCGACGAACAGGTCCTCGACCGAGGAAGCGCCGATCGCGCGCAGCATCTCGGCGCGATCCTCGGCGCTCAGCGGCAGATAGCGCATTATTCGAGGCCCTCGATGAACGCGGCGTAGTCCTCGCGGTTCATCAGTTCGTCGAGCTCGCTGTCGTCGGAGAGCGCGATCTTGAAGAACCAGCCGTCGCCTTCGGCGTTCTGGTTGACGAGGCCGGGCGCGTCGGCCAGTTCCTCGTTGATCTCGACGATCTCGCCCGAAACCGGCGAGTAGACCTCGCTCGCGGCCTTGACCGATTCCACCACCGCCACGTCATCGCCGCGGTCGATGTTCGCGCCGGTTTCCGGCAGCTCGACGAACACCACGTCGCCCAGTTGCTCCTGCGCGTACTCGGTGATGCCGACGGTGCCCACCCCGCCCTCGACGGAGATCCACTCGTGGTCTTCGGAGAAGTAGATTTTCGCCATTGTTCTGTCCCCTCTGGCTTCAGCCTTTGAAATACCGGTGCGGCGCGAACGGCATCGGCACCACTTCCGCCTTGAGCGCCTTGCCGCGCACGAGGCAACCCACCGCCGTGCCCGGCTGGGCGAAGGCGGACTTCACATACCCCATCGCGACCGCGGCCTCGACCGTCGGGCCCCAACCGCCCGAGGTCACCTCGCCGATGACGTTGCCGTCGGCATCGACGATTTCGGAGTGCGCGCGCGCCGGCTGGCGGCCTTCGAGCCGGAGGCCGACGCGGCTGCGTCCGGCGCCCTCGGCGAGTTGCGTGAGGATCGTCTCCGCGCCAGGGAAGCCGCCTTCCTCGCGGCGGCGCTTGCCGATCACCCACTTGAGCCCCGCCTCGATCGGCGTGGTCGCGGTGTCGATGTCGGAGCCGTAGAGGCAGAGCCCGGCTTCCAGGCGCAGGCTGTCGCGCGCGCCCAGGCCCGCGGCCTCGACCTCGGGTTCGGCGAGCAGCAGGCGCGCGAGCGCCTCGGCCTCGGCGGACGCGACGGAAATCTCGTAGCCGTCCTCGCCGGTGTAGCCCGAGCGCGATGCCCACACCGGAATTCCGCCGAGCGCGAACGCCTTGGCGGTCATGAACGGCATGTCCGCGGCCTCGGGGGCGAGGCGCGCGATCACCTTGGCCGCTTCCGGCCCCTGGATCGCGAGCAGCGCGCGGTCCTCGAGGATGGTGAGTTCGCACCCGGCGAGGTTCGCCTGCATGTGGGCGAAGTCCTGCGCCTTGCACGCGGCGTTGACGACGACGTAGAGCCGGTCGCCCGCGTTGGTCACCATCAGGTCGTCGAGAATGCCGCCCGCCGCGTTGGTGAACAGGGTGTAGCGGATCTGGCCCTGCTTGAGCGCCTGAAGTTCGCCCGGCACCAGCGCCTCGAAGGCGCGCGCCGCGGCGGCGACGCCGTCGGGATGGCGCACCTCGGCCTGGCCCATGTGGGAGACGTCGAACAGACCGGCGTGGGTGCGGGTCTGCGCGTGTTCGGCGAGGATGCCGCCTTTGTACTGCACCGGCATCGCATACCCGGCGAACGGCACCATGCGCGCGCCAAGCTCGCGGTGCAGCCCGTCGAGCGGCGTGGTGAGAAGGGTCTCGGGGTGAATTTCGCCCATCGGTTCCTCATCAGAGATGTCGCGCCCGCACTGAGGCGATCGCGAATCGGCCACGGGCCGCAAACCGGCCCATTGACCCCCCTCTGTCTTCGGAACCTGAAAGATTCGCCGGGGACGAGGGTTCAACCACGCTCAGGCTTACATCTTCGGTGAGGCCATGCCCGCCTTGGCGGACACGCCTGCTTTCCAGAGGTCCCCCTGACCGACGCGGTTCCTGGTGCCTGAGAGTTTCCGGGGGCGGTTGCTCCTTCGGCGGCGGGACGGGCCCGCTCTCTCCCGCGACGGCGTGCGAGGACGATCCCCACTTTTACGGAGCCCCCGCATTTGGTCAACTGTTCCCGCAGCGAGTTCATGCGATTTTCGTGATTTCCCTGTGCAGCTTGGGCTATTCTATCGGCTGGCGGGAGCATCGAGGGTGTCATGCGCGTAAGAGGTTCCTACGTCGCCGCGGCGGCAATCGTCGCGGCGTGCGTCCTCTGGGTCGGATCGGGGATGGTCGGCGGAGGCGCACGCCAGCCCGCGCAACAACCGGAGCACCAGGCCGACCGTGCGGTCCGCGTCGGCGTGATCGATTCGGTCGCGCGCCCGGTCGAGGCGCGGCTCGTTCTCGCGGGCACCACCCAGGCGCACCGCAGCGTCGAGATCCGCGCCGAAACCCGAGGCCGCGTCGCGGAAATCCTCGCCGACAAGGGCGCGCGCGTCACCAAGGGGCAGCCGATCGTCCGCCTCGCGATGGACGACCGCGAGGCCCGCCTCGCCCGCGCCGAGGCGTTGTTCTCGCAGCGCGACATCGAATACGCCGCCGCCTCCCGCCTCGCCGACAAGGACTACGCCAGCCGCGTGCGCGTCGCCACTACCCGCGCCGACCGCGAATCCGCCGCCGCCGAGCTCGCCGCGGCGAGGCTCGACATCGCCCGCACCGAGATCAAGGCGCCGTTCGCCGCGGTGCTCGACACCCGCCCGGTGGAAGTCGGCACGCTCCTCGGCGTCGACGACCCGGTGGCGACGGTGGTCGAACTCGACCCGCTCAAGATCGAGGTCGAGGTTTCCGAGAACGTCGTCGCCCGCGTCCGCCCCGGCGCCACCGCCGAACTCGCGCTCCCCGGCGGCGCGCGGGCGACCGGCACGGTCACCTACGTCGCAAGCGTCGCCGCCGCTGCGACCCGCACCTTCCGCGTCGAACTCGAACTCCCCAACCCCGAGCGTGCGCTCGCCGCGGGGATGACCGTCGAGGTCGCCCTGCCGCTCGGCGAGACCATGGCCCACGCCGTCACGCCCGCGGTGCTGACCCTCTCGGACGCGGGCGAAATCGGCGTCAAGTCGGTCAACCACGCGGGCGTGGTGGAATTTCACAAGGCCGAACTGGTGCGCGAGGACGCCGACGCGGTGTGGCTCGGCGGCCTGCCGGAAACTCTCCGCCTGATTACCGTCGGCCAGGATTTCGTCTCCGCCGGCCAGACCGTGGAAGCCGCGCCGGACACCCTGCTGGCGCCGAAATCGTAGGATCGCGATGCACACCGTCATCGAAGCGGCGCTGACCCGCACCCGAACGGTGCTTCTCACCCTGGCCCTGACGCTGGTCGCCGGGCTCTACGCCTATGTCGTCATCCCCAAGGAATCCTCGCCCGACGTCAACATCCCGATCATGTACGTGCTCCTCACCCACCAGGGCATCTCGCCCGAGGACGCGGAGCGGATGCTGATCCGGCCGATGGAGCGCGAGCTTCGCAGCATCGAGGGGATCAAGGAGATGCGCGCCACCGCCTACGAAGGCGGCGCCAACGTGGTTCTCGAATTCGACGCGGGCTTCGACGCCGACAAGGCGCTCGCCGACGTGCGCGCCAAGGTCGACATCGCGAAATCCAACCTCCCGACGGAGACCGACGAACCCTCGATCCACGAGGTCAACGTCAGCCTCTTCCCGGTGCTGGTGGTGACGCTCTCGGGCGCGGTGCCGGAGCGCACCCTGGTGCGCCTCGCGCGCGACCTCAAGGACGAGATCGAGGCGATCCCGGCGGTTCTCGAGGTCAACGTCGGCGGCGACCGCGAGGACCAGGTCGAGATCGTCGTCGATCCGGCGAAGGTCGAGAGCTACAACCTCGTCGCGCAAGACATCACCGGCTTCCTCTCGCGCTCCAACAAACTCGTCGCGGCGGGCGCGATCGACACCGGGCGCGGCCGCTTCGCGGTCAAGGTGCCGGGCCTGATCGAGACGGTGCAGGACATCATGACCCTGCCGATCAAGGCGCAAGGCGACGGCGTGGTGCGGCTCTCCGACATCGCCTCGATCCGCAAGGGCTTCAAGGACCCGACCAGCATCGCCCGCGTCGACGGCCAGCCGTCGGTGACGCTCGAAGTCTCGAAGCGCACCGGCGAGAACATCATCGACACCATCGACCGGGTGCGCGCGGTGGTCGCGGACGAACAGCAGTTCTGGCCCGCCAACGTCGCCGCGAGCTTCTCGCAGGACCAGTCGACCGACATCCGCAACATGCTCTCGGACCTGCAGAACAGCGTGATCGCAGCGGTGGTGCTGGTGATGGTGGTGGTGGTCGCGGCCCTCGGGGTGCGCTCCGGGCTGCTCGTCGGCGTCGCCATCCCCGGCTCGTTCCTCGCGGGCATCCTGGTGCTCTACGCGCTCGGCATGAGCATGAACCTGGTGGTGCTGTTCAGCCTGATCCTCGCCACCGGAATGCTCGTCGACGGCGCGATCATCGTCGTCG
>QKGW01000270.1 GCA_003250275.1 Alphaproteobacteria bacterium | reverse complement strand
GGTGCGCCGGCCCTCCCACGACTGGCGGATGCGCGGCCACAACACCTCGGGGAAGTTGAAGCGCGCGAGCAGCGCGTCGTCCTCCAGCACCGCATGGGTGGCGTGGAGGAACATCGCGTGAAGCTCGTTGGTGGCGCGGCGCAGCTCGCGCTCGGCGCTCTCGCCGATGCGGAAGTAGCGGCGTTCATTGGCCGGGTTGTTGGCCATGCGGCTGCCGTCCATGCTCTCCATGTAGGCGGCCTCGGCGGGCTTCGCGGCATCGAGCCAAGTTTCCGCCTTCGCCTCGGCGGCGCGGCGCGGCTGGAGGTTGAACAGGCGCGGGTCGGCGTCCTCGATGTCCTCGGCGTGGGCGTCGTCGTCGGTCTGGATCACCCAGCCGAGCACGGTGGCGTCGCCGAAGGTGCACTCGATCCAGTAGCTGCCGTCCTCGCTCACCATCGCCTTGAGTTCGCGCGCGTAGTCGCGCCCCTCGGGCCAGACCGCGTTGTCGACGTTCTGCTCGGCGATGCGCACCGCGTCGGCGGTCACTTCCGTCACCACCGCGACGTGGCCGGTGACGACGAACTCGCCGCCCTCGTTCCAGATCAGCAGCGCGCCCGGCTCGGGCGGGCGCTTCGAACCGTTGCGGAAGGAGCGGAGCGGCAGTTCCGCGCCGTCGGCGATGCTGCGCACGCTCTTGAGCTGGAAGATGTCGTACGCCATCGCGACGTCGCCGAACACCCAGCCTTTGGTGCGGTAGAGCCAGCGGCGCGCGAACTCCACGCACTGCCACTTGTAACCCATGAAGATGCCGTCCTCGGAATGGCGGAAGGCGGCGCGGTTGGGCAGCTCGGCCTTGTCGACGCTGTCGTAATCGGAGGAATAGGCGGGAATCCCACCGGGGGCATAACCGAGGACGGTGCCGAACCGGGCGGGCTTGAGGGAATTGTCGGGCATGTTCTTGAGACCTGAGAAACCGGTGAGACGGAGATAGTCAGCGCCGCGGCGCCCCGCCAGCCCCGTCATCGAGCTGAAATAATTTTTACCTTGCTCCGGAACTCACGGAAAAGCCCGGACATTTATCATGCGTATTGGTCGCAGGCGGTATGCGCGCGGATCTGGCGCGGCGCGTTCTCGCACCTACGTCAAATACATCCGCCGCGCCTCTGCGGAAACCGCCGCACGACGCCGGAACGTCACCCAGGAGGAACGCGATGCAGATGGACAACCATCAACAGCACAAAACCGCGGGTCTCGAAGACACGATGTCGCGCGCGAGCCCGGCTGCGCGCGCGGTTCAGACCCTCGTCGACCACGCCGAGCAACTCAACCTGAAATATTCCGCCGTCGGCAACCCTCCGGTCTACCCCACCGAGATGTTCCCCTGGGCACGCGAGATCGAGGCCGAATGGCGGCTGATCCGCGCCGAACTCGACAAGATCATGGTGCGCAAGGGCGACCTCCCGGCGTTCCACGAGATTTCCGCCGAGGTGCGCTCGATCTCCTCCGACAACAACTGGAAAACCTTTTTCCTCTGCGGCTACGGCATCAAATCCGACGAGGCGATCAAGCAGTGCCCCGAGACCTGGCGCATCCTGCAGAAGATCCCCGGCCTCAAATCGGCGATGTTCTCGATCTTCGAGCCCGGCAAGCACCTGCCGCCGCACCGCGGCCCCTACAACGGCGTGCTGCGCTTCCACCTCGGCCTGATCGTGCCGCCGGAGCCCGACAAGATCGGCATCCGCGTCTCCGACCAGCTCTGCCACTGGGAGGAAGGCAAGGCGCTGATCTTCGACGACGCCTACGAGCACGAGGCATGGAACCACTCCGACAAGGTGCGCGTGGTGCTGTTCGTCGA
>QKGW01000417.1 GCA_003250275.1 Alphaproteobacteria bacterium | reverse complement strand
CGGTTCCGCGCCGGCGAGGAGATCATCGACCGCCAGAGCGACAGCCGCGACGTGTTCTTCGTCGCCGCCGGCAAGGTGCGGGTGGTGATGTATTCGATCTCCGGACGCGAGATCACCCTCGACGACATCGGCCCCGGCGGCCACTTCGGCGAACTCGCTGCGCTCGACGGCGCGCCGCGCTCGGCAAGCGTGATGGCGGTCGAGGACAGCGTGCTCGGCTGCCTCGGCGACGAAACCTTCCGCAAGGTCGCGACCGAAACCCCGGCGCTCGCGCTTTCGGTGATGCGCCGCCTCGCCGCGGTGGTGCGCACCTCCTCGGGGCGGATTCTCGATCTTTCGACCCTCGGCGCGAACAACCGCGTCCACGCGGAGATCCTCCGCCTCGCCCGCGCGGCCGCGAACGGCGAGGGCAAGGCGTCGATTTCGCCGATTCCGGTGCATTCCGACCTTGCCAGCCGGGTCAGCACGACTCGCGAAACCGTCGCGCGGGTGATGGGCGACCTCTCGCGGCAGGGGATCCTCAAGCGCGAGAAGAACGCGCTTCTGGTTCTCGACGTCGAGCGTCTCGCCGCCATCGTCGAAGACGTGCGCGGCGAATTCTAATTGAAATCGTTTTGGATTCCGGCGGGTTAGTGACGCCTGTCACTTCTCCGAGGAATGAACTCGGGCATTCTCATGATATCGACGAGATATCGTCGATATCGGTATCCTCTTTCCCTCAAGAGCATACTTCGGCCGGGCTCTCTGCAAGCCCGGCCTTTTTTCGTCTGGACGGTTGCAAGGTTCGTGAGATCGGGCAAAATCAAAGAAATACCAGCAGCATAGGAGCTGACATGGGATTTCCCTCCTTGATCTCCATCGGCCAGCCTCTCGCCGGCGTCTCCGCGTTCTTCGGCGCGGGGGCGATCCTCGTCGGCGCGGCCTCCACCCACGTCATGGGCGCGAGTCCCCTGGTCGACATCGGGCTTTCCTACCATCTGCCGCACGCGATCATGGCGTTCGTCGCCGCGATCGTCGCGACCCGCGTTGCCGATACGGTGGTGGCCAAGCGGTTGCGCTGGGCGGCGCTGTTGTGGCTGCTCGGCATTCTCGGGTTCTCGGGCGGTCTCTACCTCCGTGCCTTCGCGTTCGTCGATACCGGTCCGGTGGTGCCCGCCGGGGCGCTTCTGATGATCGCCGCGTGGGCGGCCGCCGGGCGGGCCGGGTGGCGCATGGCACGGCGATGAAGCGCGTCCTCATCGTCGAGGACAGCGCGCCTGGGGCGTATCTCTGGTCGGAACTGGTGGGGCTCGCCGGCGGCACCGCAGAGGTCGCTACGACCGGCGCTGCGGCGCTCGCGGCGGCGCTGCGCGAGCGGCCCGATCTCGTGGTGATGGACCTGCGCCTGCCCGACGGCGACGGCGCGCTCTGGGCGCGGCGGCTGCGGGCGGAAGCGGGGGAGGTGCCGGTGTGGGCGTGCAGCGGTCTCGACGCGCAGGAGCTGCTCGAAGGCCTCTGGGACGATCCGCCGTTCGCGGCGTTCATCGCCAAGCCGTTCGAGGCGTCCGAGGTTCTGCGGCGGCTGCGTGAGGCGCTGGCATGACAAAGCGCCCGGCCGCGTGGGCCGGGCGCTTGGCAATGGAG
Source organism: Alphaproteobacteria bacterium (assembly GCA_003250275.1). GTDB lineage: Bacteria > Pseudomonadota > Alphaproteobacteria > Rhodospirillales > Rhodospirillaceae > Oleispirillum. Next base: position 5,519 of record QKGW01000417.1, on the reverse strand, counting down.
AAACCGCCGAAGATTACTTCAGCTTGGTTTCCTTGAAGGCGACGTGCTTGCGCACGACGGGATCATACTTGCGGAATTCCATCTTCTCGGTGGTGTTCCGCGGGTTCTTCTTGATCACGTAGAAATAGCCGGTGCCGGCGGTGCTTTCCAGCTTGATCTGCACAGTGGCGGGCTTGGCCATGACTTTAATCCATCGCTAGTGATGTAAACCTTGTGAAGCGCGGAAAATAACGGTTCCCGCGCCGATGTCAAGGGGCTATTGCCCCTCGCGGCTCGCCTGGGCGGTGCCGAGCACCGCGAGCGCGGTGCGGTAGGTGTTCGGCGACATCAGGATCGCCTGGGCGATGTCGAGATCGAGGGCGTCGCGGTTGCCGTGGTCCTCGGGCGGGCAGATGCGGCGCAGCGCGTGGCGGCCCTCGACGTCGGTGAGGCCGACCGAGCGCCAGCGCGCTGCGTTGGCGATCGCGGGCAGGGTGCCGTTGGCGAGCGACGCCATCACCGCTTCGGGCGTGGTGCGGCCCTCGGCGGTGCAGACCGTCGGCATCACCCCGAGGCCGTGCAGCGCGTAGCCCGAGGGGGTGTAGAAGCGCGACCAGGTGAGGGTGAGCTCGCCGCCGTTGGGCATCGCCACCACCGTCTGCACCGTGCCCTTGCCGTAGGACGTGGTGCCGACCACCACCGCGCGGTCGTCGGCCTGCAGCGCCGCCGCGACGATTTCGGCGGCGGAGGCGGTCTTGCCGTCGACGAGCACGAGAATCGGCACGCCCTTGAGGATGTCGCCGCCCGGCACGTCGGTCTGCGTCGCCTGGTAGCTCTGCATCGTCTGCGGGTGGCGGCCGCGGGTCGAGACGATGTCCCCCTTGATCAGGAACAGGTCGGAGAGGCCGACCGCTTGGTCGAGCAGCCCGCCCGGATTGCCGCGCAGGTCGAGGATCAGGCCGCGCGGCGGAGCCTTGCGTTCGGCGAGGTTTTCCTCGATCAGGCGGCGGGAGAGGGCGACGGTCTGCTGCGAGAAGCGCGTCACCTTGAGCAGCGGGATGCCGCCTTCGTCGGAAATGAACGCGGTCGGCGCCGAGACCAACCCGCGCCGCAGCGTCACCGTGCGTTCGGTGCCCGCGCGCTTCACCGCGAGGTGCATGGCGCTGTCCACCGGGCCGCGTAGGAGGTCGTGCACCTGCCGCCGCGAGAGGCCGTCGACCACCGTGCCGTCGATCGCGACGACGTGGTCGCCGGGCGCGAGGTCGGTTTCCTCGGCGGGCGTGCCTTCGAGGACCGAGGTGATTTCGAGGTGGTCGCGGTAGAGGCGGTAGCGGATGCCCGCGCCGCCGAAGCCGTTGCGGCGCTCCTGCTGCTGCTCCGCCTCGACCCGCCCGGCGTAGCGGGAGAACGGATCGAGGGGGCCGAGGGCGGAATCGAAGAACGCCTGATAGAGCGCCTCCTCGTCGGCGCGCGCGAGGCCCGAGGACTTCGTTTGCGCCGCCTGGATGACGAACATCGCCACCGTCGACCAGCCTTCCGGGGTGTTGGCGACCGGCGCGTCCCAGCGGCCGATCTCGCGCCCGCCAAGGGCCGCGATCAGGGTCTTGCCGTTGCGCTGGAGACTGAAGGCGGGGTCGAGCACCGCGAGGCCGCGCAGACCTTCGACGGTGGTGTCGGCGAGGCTCACCGGATCGAGGGCGCGGGTTTCGATCGCGCGCAGGCCGTAGGCGATCACCCGGCCGACTTCGGGTGCGTCGATCGCGGCGGCGGCGGGCGGGCTCCACGCGAGCAGGAACGCCGTGCCGAAGCACGCCGCCGTCCGCCGCCAGGAGATCGTCGTCCACGCCCGCATCGCCGCTTCCCCGTTCGAGAAAAAGAAGCGTAGTGAACCCCGCCGAGGGGCCGCCGTCAACGGCGGTGCTTGCCGCGTCCCTTCGCGACCTTGCCCTTCGGCGCTTTCCCCGGCGTTTTCCGGGGCTTGGGGCCGAAGCGCGGCCCGGCGCGGAAGCGCTCCGGATCGCGGTGCGGCGGGGTCTCGTCGTCGTCGTCGCCTTCAGATATGGCGAGCACGAGCGATCCGGTCACCGGGTCGGCTTCGAGAAGCCGCACGGTGAGGAGGTCGCCGAGCGCGAACACCCGGCCGTTGCGGCTGCCGACGAGGCGGTTGCGCGCCTCGTCGTGGCGGTAGAAGTCGTTCGGCAGGGTGGAAATCGGCACCAGGCCGTCGGCCCCGGTCTCGTTGAGGGTGACGAACAGGCCGAAGCGGGTGACGCCGCCGACGCGCCCGGCGAAGCGCGCGCCGACGCGGTCGGCGAGGTAGAGCGCGGCGTAGCGGTCGACCACCTCGCGCTCGGCCTTGGCGGCGCGGCGCTCGGTCATCGAGATGTGTTCGGCGACGTCCGACGCGGTGGCGACCGCGTCCGGCGGCAGGCCGCCCTCGCCGAGGCCGAAGCCCGAGATCAGCGCGCGATGCACGAGCAGGTCGGCGTAGCGGCGGATCGGCGAGGTGAAGTGGGCGTAGCGCCGGAGCGCGAGGCCGAAGTGGCCGATGTTCGCCGGGTCGTATTGCGCCTGCGCCTGGGTGCGCAGCACCATCTGGTGGACCATCTCGCGCTGCGGCAGGTTCTCGGCCTGGTCGAGAATGCGCATGAAGTGGCGCGGTTGCAGCACCTGGCCCTTGGCGAGCTTGATGCCGACGGTCTGGAGGGTGGTGCGCAGGGCTTCGAGCTTTTCGAGCGAGGGCTCGTCGTGGACGCGGTAGACCACCGGTTCGTGCGCGGCTTCGAGCGCCTCGGCGGCGGCGACGTTGGCGAGGATCATGAACTCCTCGATCAGCTTGTGGCTGTCGAAGCGTTCGCGCACCGAAACCCCGGTGACGTTGCCGGCGTCGTCGACCTGGATCTTCTTTTCCGGAATGTCGAGGTCGAGGGTGCCGCGCGCCGTCCGCGCCCGGTCGAGCGCGGCGTAGGCGCCGTAGAGCGGCAGGATCACCGTGTCCATCAGCGGCTCGGTGGTTTCGTCGGCCATTCCGTCCCGCGCGCGCTGGACCTGGGTGTAGGTGAGGCGCGCCTGCGAGCGCATCAGCGCGCGGAGGAAGCGGTGGCGGCGCTTGTGGCCCTCGGCGTCGATCCACATCTCCGCGACCATGCACGGGCGGTCCTCGTTCGGGCGCAGCGAGCAGAGGTTGTTGGAGATCTGCTCGGGCAGCATCGGCACGACGCGGTCGGGGAAGTAGACCGAGTTGCCGCGCTCCTTGGCGGTGCGGTCGAGGGCGTCGCCGGGGCGGACGTACCACGCGACGTCGGCGATCGCGACGACGAGGTGCCAGCCGCCCGGATTCTCGGGGTCGTCGTCGGGTTCGGCGAACACCGCGTCGTCGAAGTCGCGCGCGTCCTCGCCGTCGATGGTGACGAGCGGCAGGGTGCGCAAATCGGTGCGCTTGCCGAGCGCGGTCACCGGCTTCGCGGCTTCCGCCTGGCGGATCGCCTCGTCGGTGAAGATGTAGGGGATCTCGTTGGCGTGCAGCGCGATCAGCGAGAACGCCTTGGGGTCGGTGCGGCTGCCGAGGCGTTCGACCACGCGCACCTGCTTTTCGCCGTAGCGGTTGCCGCGGCGCGGCAGCAGTTCGGCGGTGACGAGGTCGCCCACCTGCGCCGGGCCGAGGTCTTCGGCGCGGATCGCGAATTCGCCCCCCGCCTTGCGGTCGGTGGCGCGCAGCACGAAGGCGTCGCCGGCCTGTTCGACGATGCCGAGAATGCGGGCGGTGCCGTGCGAGATGCGGCGGATCGGCTTGGCGACGTAGCGGTTGCGTCCGTCCGGTTCGAGGCGCGCGAGCAGCCGGTCGCCGATGCCGACGGCGGGCTTGATGCGGTCGGATTTCTGCACCCGGATCAACGGCGCGTCGGCGGTCGCCGCCTTGGCGATGTCCCAGTCGGCCTGGGTCACCGGGCGGGCGAGGAGGTCGCCTTCGTTGTCCGCGGCGTGGACCTCGATCACCGTCACCGAGGGCAGCAGCTTGGGATCGGCGAAGGAGCGCTTCGCCCCCTTGCGCACCGCGCCGTCGGCCGCGAGTTCGCGGAGGATGTCCTTGAGATAGGCACGGTCGTCGCCGGTGATCGAGAACGCGCGCGCGATCTCGCGCTTCCCGACGTCGCCCCCGGCTTCCTTGATGAAGGCGGCGACTTGCTCCTTGGTGGGAAGCGGCGCTTTTTTCGCGTTCACGACGTGGCGAGTTCCTTTTTCTTCGGTGCGGCCTTCTTCGCCGCGGGCTTCTTCGCGGCGGCCTTCTTCTTCGGCGCGGCCTTCTTCGCCGGGGCCTTCTCGGCCTTCGGCTTGGCTGCCTTGGCCGCCTTCGGCGCGGCCCCGCCGTTCTCCTTCGCCGCCTTCGCCGCGAGGATTTCGACGGCGCGCGCGAGGCCGAGGTCGCCCGCCTCGCGGTCGGCCTTGGGCAGGGTGGCGCGCAGCTGGCCGTGCTGGACGTAGGGGCCGAACCGGCCCTGGCGCAGCGACACCGGCTTGCCGTCCGCCGGGTGCGGGCCGAGTTCCTTCGGCGGGTTCTTCGCCGCCGGGGATTGGGCGAGGAGTTCGAGCGCGCGCGGCAGGTCGACCGAGAGCACGTCGTCGGAGGCGGCGAGCGACTTGTAGATGCTGCCGCGCTTGACGTACGGCCCGAAGCGGCCGAGGCCCGCCTGCACCGCTTCGTTGGTCTCGGGATCGGTGCCGAGGTCGCGCGGCAGCGCGAGCAGCGCGAGCGCCTGTTCGAGCCGCACCTCGGAGGGTTCCATGCCGCGCGGCAGGGAAACGCGCTTCGGCTTGATCACCTTGGGCTTCTTCGCGCGGCTGCCGGGGGCGGGGGGCTCGGTGCGTTCCTCGCCGAGCTGCACGTAGTCGCCGTAGGGGCCCTTGCGCACGCTCACCGCGAAGCCGGTCTCCGGGTCCGGGCCGAGCACGCGCGGGCCTTCGAGCGCCGCCGCGTCGTCGCCGTTGCCGTTCTGCGCCGCGCTCAGGCTGAGCGGGCGGGTGTAGCGGCATTCGGGGTAGTTCGAGCAGCCGATGAACGCGCCGTGCTTGCCGAGGCGCAGGCCGAGGCGGCCGTCGCCGCACTGCGGGCAGGCGCGCGGGTCGGTGCCGTCCTCCTTGGGCGGGAAGAAGTGCGCGCCGAGGTCGGCGTCGAGTTGGTCGAGCACCTGCGAGACGCGCAGATCCTTGGTCGCCTCGACCGCGGCGGCGAAGTCGCGCCAGAATTCGGTGAGGACCTGCTGCCACGGCAGCTTGCCGTCGGAAATCTCGTCGAGCTGCTGTTCGAGTTCGGCGGTGAAGCCGTACTGGACGTAGCGCGCGAAGTAGTTCTCGAGGAACGCGGTGACGACGCGGCCACGGTCCTCGGGGATGAAGCGGCGCTGGTCGAGGCGCACGTAGTCGCGGTCCTGGAGCACCGAGATGATCGAGGCGTAGGTCGACGGACGGCCGATGCCGAGCTCTTCGAGCTTCTTCACCAGGCTCGCTTCCGAATAGCGCGGCGGCGGCTGGGTGAAGTGCTG
>QKGW01000057.1 GCA_003250275.1 Alphaproteobacteria bacterium | reverse complement strand
ACCCGCCACGCCCTGATGGTCTGCGACATCGCGGTGGTGGTGTGCGATCCCGACCCGACCCGCGCGGTGATGGTGTCGCCATACCTTAAGTTCCTCGACGACAACGATATTCCCCACCTGATTTTCATCAACCGAATCGAGCACGCGAAGGCCGGTCACGCCGAGATCCTCGAATCCCTGCAGGCGGTCTCCGAGCGCCCGCTGATGCTGCGGCAGATGCCGATCATCGAGGGCGAGGCGATCACCGGGTTTGTCGACCTGATCCACGAGCGCGCCTACCACTACGAGGAAGGCAAGCCCTCGTCGCTGATCTCGATCCCCGCCGCCGTCGCCGACGACGAGCAGGGCCGCCGCCAGGAACTGCTCGAAAACCTCGCCGATTTCGACGACGAGCTGATGGAAAAGCTGCTCGAGGACGCGGTACCCGCGAAGGACGAGGTGTTCGCCTCGCTCAAGCGCGATCTCGCCGCCAACCTCCTGGTGCCGGTGCTGTTCGGCGAGGCCGAGCGCGACCACGGCATCACCCGCCTGTGGAAGGCGCTGCGCCACGACGCGCCGTGGCCGACCGAAACCTGGGAGCGCCGCAAGGCGATGATGCCCGCGGGCGTCGCCCAGGTGTTCAAGAGCCAGCACGCCCAGCACACCGGCCGCCTCGCGTGGCTGCGGGTGTGGGAGGGCGGCCTCGCCGACGGCGCGGTGCTCGCCGGGCAGAAGATCGGCGGTCTCTATGCGCTCCAGGGCAGCGAGGTGACGAAGGTCGCCGCCGCCGACGTCGGCGCGATCGTCGCGGTCTCGAAGGTCGACAACGTGAAGCCCGGCGACGTCCTCACCGAGACCGAGGTGCTGTCGCCCGAATTCTGGCCGAAGCCGCCGCAGGCGCTGTTCGCGCTCAAGCTCGCGACGGTCAAGGCGGGCGACGACGTCAAGCTCTCCACCGCGCTCGCCAGGCTCGTCGCCGACGACCTGTCGCTCGCCTTCGGCCCGAACCCGGATACCGGCGAACTGCTGCTCTGGGGCATGGGCGAGGTGCACCTGATGAACGCGGTCGACCGCTTGCGCAACGCGCACAACGTCGAGGTCAAGGCCGAGCGCCCGACCGTGCCGTTCAAGGAGACGATCCGCAAGGGCTGCACCGAGCGCGGCCGCCACAAGCGCCAGACCGGCGGCCATGGCCAGTTCGGCGACGTGGTGCTGGAGGTGCGGCCGCAATCGCGCGGCGAGGGCTTCGCCTTCAACGACCGCATCGTCGGCGGCGTGGTGCCGAAGAACTACATCCCGGCGGTCGAGGCCGGGGTGAAGGAAAGCCTCGTGCGCGGTCCGCTCGGGTTCCCGGTGGTCGACGTCGCGGTGACCCTCACCGACGGCTCGTACCACACCGTCGACAGCTCCGAAATGGCGTTCAAGACTGCCGCGGGCATCGGTATGCGCGCGGCGATGCCGAAGTGCGACCCGATCCTGCTCGAACCGATCTGGGCGGTTTCGGTGGCGGTGCCGTCGGAGTGGACGTCGAAGGCGCAGCGCGCGCTGAGCCAGCGGCGGGCGCAGATCCTCGGCTACGACAAACGCCCCGGCTGGCAGGGTTGGGACGTGATCAAGGCGCAGGTGCCGCAGATGGAGGTGCACGACCTGATCCTCGAACTGCGTTCCCTGACCATGGGCGTCGGCACCTTCGAGTGGGTGTTCGACCACCTCCAGGAGCTCACCGGACGCGCCGCCGACAAGGCGATCGCGGACAATCGGGCCTTGATTGAATAAAATCTGATGGACCCCTGGCGGCGCCCCTGAGGCGCGCCCATATGCCAGACATCCATCGTTGAAGAAGCCTTATCGGCGGAACCGGTCCCCCTCGGT
>QKGW01000169.1 GCA_003250275.1 Alphaproteobacteria bacterium | reverse complement strand
GGCGACGCAGCGCGCGTGGCCGTAGAACCGTCCGAGGGCCGAGGACGCGTCCATCGCCGCCGCCTCAGTGGTGATGATCTCCGCCGCCGCAGGCGAGCGCGGGCTCGAACGGCACCGCCTTGCCCGCGAGCAGCGCCGACACCGCGTCGCCGACCGCGGCGCAATCCGCCGCGACGTAGGGGCGGATGCCCGCCTCCAGCATCGCGATCAGCGGGCGGCGGCCCATCCCCGCGGCGACGACGTGGGTCGCGCCGTGGCCCCGCAGAAGGTCGACCGGCACCATGCAGCCGCCGTGCTGGTGGTCGGGATTGGCCACCACCTCGACGCCCATGACCTCCTCGCCCGCGAGGGTGACGAGGGTGAACGCGGCGCAGTGGCCGAAGTGGGCCGACATCGGCGCGCCGATCCCGCCCGGCATCTCGCAGGGGACCGCGATGACCTGATTCATGCTTGCAACTCCTTGGGTTCGGCGACCGGCAACCGGTGCGCCAGATGGAAGAGAACCGCGTGCCACGCCTTGGTCACCGCCTCGGCGACGCCGTCGGCGGCGATGCGGTCGAGGGTGACGCGGCGGACCAGCCCCGCCACCACCGCGGTCGAGAACGGAATTTCGCCGATCACCGGCAGACGCCGCGCGTCGCACACCTCCTGCACCCGCAGGCGCATCGACGCGTCGAGCCCGGCCTTGTTGACCAGCACCACCGCGGGAACCTTGAGCCCGCCGCAGAGATCGGCGATGCGCGCGAGGTCGTGGACCCCCGAGGCGGTCGGCTCGGTGACGATCACCACCATGTCGCTACCGGTGATCGCGCTGATCACCGGGCAGCCGACGCCGGGCGGGCCGTCCGCGAGGATCAGCTCGCGGCCCTCCGCGGCCGAGGCGCCGCGCGCTTCCTCGCGCAGCAGCGACACGAGCTTTCCCGAATTCTCCTCGCCCGGGTAAAGCTCCGCGTGGAACATCGGGCCGCTCGTGGTGCGCGAGCGGAACCACCGCCCGGAGACGCGCGGCACCATGCGGATCGCGCCCGACGGGCAGAAATGCGTGCACACCCCGCAGCCCTCGCACGACACCGCGTCGATCGCGAAGCCGTCGTCGTCCTCGCGCACCGCGCCGTAGCGGCAGCGCATTTCGCAGACGCCGCAGGCGGCGCAATTCGCGGAGTCGAGCGTGGCGACGCGGCCGCCGCTGAACGGCGCGGTCGCGAGCACCTCGGGGGCGAGCAGCAGATGCAGATCGGCGGCGTCGACGTCGAGGTCGCAAATCATCGCGGCGCGCGACGAGGTCGCGGCGAGGCGCGCGAACGCCGCGGTGACCGAGCTCTTGCCGGTACCGCCCTTGCCGCTGACGACGGTGATTTCGCGGGTCATGCCGCCACCTCGCGCCGCGCCAGACCGCGCACCGACGCGGCAAGATCCTCGATCAGGCCGCGCAGGCCCTCGCCCGCCGCGTCGAAGGGCACGCCGCGCGCGCAGGCGGCGGCGATTTCGCGGCGGAACGGCAGCTCGGCGAGCACCGGCAGCCCCGCCCCGGCGCAGAACGCCTGGACGCTGCGGTCGCCGAGATCGGCGCGGTTGACCACGACTCCGAGCGGCACGCCGCGGGGCCGGAACGCCTCGACCGCGAGGCCGAGGTCGTGCAATCCGAACGGTGTCGGCTCGGCGACCAAAACCACCGCGTCGGCGGGCCGCACCGCGGTCATCGCCGGGCAGCTGGTGCCGGGCGGCGCGTCGACGATCACGTCGCCGTCCGCGCGCGCGGCGAGGCGTTCGGCGCGCGTCCACAATTCGCGAATTAGCGGCGGGCTCATCGCCTCGCCGACGCGCAGGCGGCCTTCGATCAGCCAGAGATCGGG
>QKGW01000484.1 GCA_003250275.1 Alphaproteobacteria bacterium | reverse complement strand
GTCGCGTAATCGAAGCCGATTTCGCGGTAGAACACGCCGCTCATCCGCCCCAGCATCGCGTCGCCGAGCTTGAACAGGATGATGAACGCGAGGATCTCGCCCCACAGCGGCCGCGCCGCCAGAAGCTTGAGCGGCTCGACCACCGCCTCGGCGAGCCGCGCCCGCCAGCCCGGCACCGCCGAACGCAGGCGCGGCGGCGCCAGAGGCTCGCGCATCAACAGCACCGCCGCGAGCGGCACGCACAGCACCGCGGCGAGCGCCGCGTAGGCCGCCGGCCAACCGAGTCGGGCGGCGAGCAACAGTCCGCCCGCGCCGCCGATCACCGTGCCGCCGAGGTGCCAGCCGAGAATCGCCGCCGCCGAACCCGCCGCCATCCGCGGCCCTTCGAGGATTTCGATGCGGTAGGCGTCGACCACCACGTCGAGCGACGCCGACACCAAAGCCACCCCGACCGCCACCGCCGCCATCCGCGCGAGCCCGTCCACCGGGTCCTGCGCCGCGAACGCCAGAATCGCCGCGATCTGCACCACGAGCAGCAGCAGCAGCCAACCGCGCCGCTGGCCGAAGCGCGCCGCGCCGAACGGCGGCCGCACCCGGTCGAACACCGGCGCCCAGAGAAAATTCACCGCATACGGCATCGCCACCGCGCCGAACGCCGCCACCGCCGCGCGCCCGAGACCGGCGTCGCGCAGCCAGATCGACAGATTGACGGCGAGAAGCGGCGCGGGAAGCCCGCTCGCGATCCCCAGAACCACCACCGACAGCACCCGCGCATCGCAGTAGACGGCCAGCGCCGCCCGTACCCGCGATTCCCGTTCCGCTCCCGGCATGATCGCTCCTGCGATGAAGGGATGAAGGGAGGTAAAACTTGCGAAGGGTCTCGGACCCTTCGCGCATCCCCTTAGTTTTTCGCCGCGTAGCGGCACTCGACCACCACGCGGCGTGAAAATCTTATCGCGCTTCACGCAAAACCAAAAACGAATGGGAGGTGCGGAGGGTCCGAGACCCTCCGCGGCCCTGGTTTTACGCGTCCTTCGCCGCACGCGCCGCGCGCTTGCGGTCGTTCGGGTCGAGGATCGCCTTGCGCAGGCGGATGTTCACCGGGGTGACTTCGACGCGTTCGTCGTCCTCGATGTAGGAAAGCGCCTCTTCGAGGGACATCTTGCGCGGCGGGGTCAGGGTCACCGCCTCGTCCTTCGAGGTGGTGCGGATGTTGGTGAGCTGCTTCGACTTGAGCGGGTTGACCTCGAGGTCCTGACCGCGCGAATGCTCGCCGATGATCATGCCGGTGTAGACGTCGACGCCGCCGCCGATGAACAGCGGGCCACGCTCTTCGAGGTACCACAGCGCGTAGGGGACCGAGGTGCCCTGGGCGGTGGAGATGAGCACGCCGTTGCGGCGGCCTTCGACCGCACCCTTGTAGGGGGCGTAGCCGTGGTAGAGGCGGTTCATCACGCCGGTGCCGCGGGTATCGGTCATGAACTCGCCGTGATAGCCGATCAGGCCGCGCGACGGAGCGAGGAAGACGAGGCGCATCTTGCCGCCGCCGGAGGGCCGCATCTCGGTCATCTCGGCCTTGCGCTGCGCCATCTTCTCGACCACCGAGCCGGCGTATTCCTCGTCGACGTCGATCACCACTTCCTCGATCGGTTCGAGGCGGTCGCCGGTTTCCGGGTCCTCGCGGAACAGCACGCGCGGACGCGAGACCGAAAGCTCGAAGCCTTCGCGGCGCATGGTTTCGATCAGCACGCCGAGCTGAAGCTCGCCGCGGCCGCCGACTTCGAAGGCGTCGCGGTCGGCGCTTTCCTTCACCGTGAGGGCGACGTTGCCCTCGGCTTCGCGCTTGAGGCGGTC
>QKGW01000089.1 GCA_003250275.1 Alphaproteobacteria bacterium | reverse complement strand
CGCCGCCCTCGACGCCCTGCGCGCGGCGGGGCGGCGCTATGCGGTGCTCGACGCGATCAAGGACGCGCACCTCGACGTGCTCGGCGCGGCGGTGCTCGAACTGCCGATCGTCACCGGCAGTTCCGGCCTCGCGGCGGGCATGGCGAAGGCGTGGCGGCGGCGGATGCAGGACCCCTCGCGCGCGGCGGCGGCGGGCGCGCCGCGCCACGGCCGCGGCGTGGTGATCTCGGGGTCCGCGGCGCCGGTGACCGCGCGGCAGGTGGAGGCGTATTGCGCGCACGCGCCGTGGTTCGTCGTCGAGCCCGACCGCTGCCTCGCCGACCAGGCGGGCTACGCGCGCGAAATGGCCGCCTGGGCGCTCGCCCAGCCGAAGCACGGTCCCGCGCCGATCCTCTACGCCACCACCGACATGGAGACGATCCGCCGTGTGCGGGCGCGCTTCGGCGCGGCGGCCTCGGCGGCGATCGAGGCGACCTTCGCCGCGCTCGCGCGCCAGCTAGCAGACGCCGGGATGACCCGCTTCGTCGTCGCCGGAACCGAAACCGCGAGCACGGTGGTGCAGGCGCTCGGCGTCACCGGCTTCCACGTCGGGCCGCAGGTCGCGCCGGGAGTGCCGTGGGTGCGCGCGGTCGGCCTGCCGTACTCGCTGGTGCTGAAGCCGGGCGGCTTCGGCGAGCCCGGCTTCTTCTTCGATTGCATGACCGAACGCGCGATCGCCTGACGCGGCGCGTTCAGGCCGCGTCGCGCACCGCCGCGATCGCGGCGCGGCAGGCCTCGCGGTCGATCGCGTCGATCTGCGCCGGTGCAAGGTAGGCGCGGGCGTAGTCGGCGTAGACGCCGCTTTCCACGAACAGCTCGAACACGTCGGGGTCGATGTGATGCTCGCGCACCAGCCGCGCGAGGATCGCGAACGCCTCGGAGAGCGCCTTACCGGTCTTGTAGGGGCGGTCGGCGGCGGTGAGCGCCTCGAAGATGTCCGCCACCGCCATCATCCGCGCCTCGATGCTCATCTCGTCGCCCGCGAGGCGGCGCGGGTAGCCGGTGCCGTCCATCTTTTCGTGGTGGCCGCCGGCGATCTCGGGGACGTTGCGCAGGTGGCGCGGGTAGGGGAGCCGTTCGAGCATCACGATCGTCTGCACGATGTGGTCGTTGATCTTGTAGCGCTCCTCGGCGGTGAGGGTGCCGCGCGCGATCGCGAGGTTGTGCAGTTCGCCGCGGTCGTAGAGCCACTCCGGCACCTCCATGCGGAAGCCGTGGAGATTGTCCGGCGCGATCCGGTCCGCCGCGCCGCGCGCGATGCGGTGCCACGGCTTGTCGGCGAGCAGCGGTTCGGCCACCGGCAGCGGCGCGGGCGGTTCGGCGTGGCGCGCCGCCTCGTCGTGCGAGATGCCGAGGCGGTCGTCGAGAGTGCGCATCCAGGTGCGCGCGCCGATTTCGCGCAGCCGCGCGACCTTGGCGTCGTCGAGGAATTCGCCGCCGATGTTGCATTCAGCGACGAACGCGAAGTCGGCGTCGAGCTCGGCCCAGGCGCGGTCGCGCGCCGCGAGCACCGCCGCGCGGTCCGCACCGCCGAGCACCGCTTCGAGCCGGGCGATCTCGGCGTCGCGCTTGAGGACTTCGAAGCGGGTGCGGATTTCGTGGATGCGGTCGTGCAGGGTTTCGAGCTTGGTCGCCTTGTCGACCACGTATTCGGGCGTCGTCACCTTGCCGCAGTCGTGCAGCCACGCTGCCACATGCAGCGCCTCCCATTCCTTGTCGTCGAGGCGGTAGGCGGCGAAGCGCCCGGTCTCGGCTTCGCAGGCGGTGCGCGCGATCATCTTGGTGAGTTCCGGCACGCGCGCGCAGTGGCCGCCGGT
>QKGW01000447.1 GCA_003250275.1 Alphaproteobacteria bacterium | reverse complement strand
AAAAAACCGGCGGCGCGGGGTGGTCCCTGCGCCGCCGGTCCGGTTCGGACAAAAGCCGTCAGCCGACGAGTTCGGCGAGGGCGTTCTCGAGGATGTCCATGCCTTCCTTGACCTGCTCTTCGGGCATGGTGAGCGCGGGGAGGAAGCGCACCGCGTTGCCGTAGACGCCGCAGGTCAACACCATCAGGCCGTTCTCCGCCGCCTTGGCGACGAGCGCCTTGGTGAGGTCGGGATCGGGCTCGCGGGTGACGCGGTCCTTCACCAGTTCCATCGCCAGCATCGCGCCGAGGCCGCGGATGTCGCCGATGCAGGCGAACTCGTTCTTCGCCGCCATCGCCTTGAGGCGTCCGGTGATGATGCCGCCGATGGTCTTGGCGCGTTCGACGAGCTTTTCCTCCTCGATCACGTCGAGCACCGCGAGCGCGGCGGCGCAGGAGAGCGGGTTGCCGCCGTAGGTGCCGCCGATCGCGCCGACCTGCGGGTTGTCCATCACCTCGGCCTTGCCGACCACGCCGGAGATCGGGAAGCCGCCGCCCAGGGACTTCGCCACCGTCATCATGTCGGGCGCGACGCCGGTGTGCTCGACCGCGAAGAGCTTGCCGGTGCGGCCGAAGCCGGTCTGGATCTCGTCGACGATGAGGAGGATGCCGTGCGCGTCGCAGATCTTGCGCAGCGCCTGCATGAATTCCGGCGGCACCGGGTTGAAGCCGCCCTCGCCCTGCACCGGCTCGACGATGAAGGCGCAGACGCGGTTGGGATCGACGTCGGAACGGAACAGGGTGTCGATCGCCTTGAGCGACTGCTCGACCGAGATGCCGTGGTACGCATCCGGGAACGGCACGTGGTAGATGTCGCCCGGCAGCGGCGCGACGCCGAGCTTGTAGGGCGCGACCTTGCCGGTGAGGGCGACGGTGAGCAGGGTGCGGCCGTGGAACGCGCCGGTGAACGCCACCACCGCCGGACGCCCGGTGGCGATGCGCGCGATCTTGATCGCGTTCTCCACCGCCTCGGCGCCGGAGTTGAGGAACAGCGACTTCTTCGGCCCCGGTCCGGGCATCAGCGCGTTGAGGCGCTCGGCGAGCTTCACGTAGGGCTCGTACGGCGTCACCTGGATGCAGACGTGGGCGTAGTTGTCGATCTGGTCCTTCACCGCCGCGATCACCTTGGGGTGGCGGTGGCCGGTGGCGAGCACCGCGATGCCGCTGGCGAAGTCGATGTAGCGCTTGCCCTCGACGTCCCAGATCTCGCCGTTCAGCGCCTTGGCGGCGTAGACCGGCTGGTTGGTGAAGAGCCCGCGCGGCACCGCGGCCTCGCGGCGCTCCTGTAGGCTGGTGTTGGTGGTCATGGTCCTGATGCTCCTGATGAACGCCCGGCGGGTCAGATGCCGCCGAGGCAGGCGTACTTGATTTCGAGGAAGTCCTCGATGCCGTACTTGGAGCCCTCGCGCCCCAGTCCGGATTCCTTGATGCCGCCGAAGGGCACCGCCTCGTTGGCGAGCAGGCCTTCGTTGACGCCGACCATGCCGTATTCGAGCGCCTCCATGACGCGGAAGATCCGCCCCACGTCGCGGCTGTAGAAGTAGGCGGCAAGGCCGTAGTTGGTGTCGTTGGCGAGGGCGATCGCCTCGTCCTCGGTGTCGAAGCGGTAGAGCGGCGCGACCGGCCCGAAGATTTCCTCGTGGGTGAAGCGCATCGCCGGGGTCGCCCCCGAGATCACCGTCGGCTCGTAGAAGCTGCGGCCGAGCGCGTGCGGCTTGCCGCCGATCTCGACCGCGCCGCCCTTCGCCACCGCGTCGGCGACGAGTTCGGCGACCTTCTCGGTCGCGGCGGCGTCGATCATCGGGCCCTGGGTCACGCCCGCGCCCATGCCGTCGCCGACCTTGAGCGCCGCGACCGCCGCCTTGAACTTGGCGGCGAAGGCGTCGTAGACCCCGGCCTGGACGAGAATGCGGTTGGCGCACACGCAGGTCTGCCCGGAGTTGCGGAACTTCGAGGCGATCGCGCCGACCACCGCGGCGTCGAGGTCGGCGTCGTCGAAGACGATGAACGGCGCGTTGCCGCCCAGCTCCATGCTCACCTTCTTCACCGTGCCCGCGGTCTTGGCGAGGAGGATCTTGCCGACCTCGGTCGAGCCGGTGAACGAGAGCTTGCGCACGATCGGGTTGGTCGCGAGTTCGTCGCCGATCGGGCCGGACTTCGAGCCGACGATGACGTTGAGCACGCCCTTCGGGATGCCCGCGCGCTCGGCCAGCACCGCGAGCGCGAGCGCGGAGAGCGGCGTCGCCTTGGCAGGCTTGATCACCACCGGGCAGCCGGCGGCGAGCGCCGGGGAGACTTTGCGGGTGATCATCGAGGACGGGAAGTTCCACGGCGTGATCGCCGCGACCACGCCGATCGGCTGCTTGATCGCGAGGAAGCGCTTGTCGCCGCTCGGCGCGGGAATGGTGTCGCCGTAGACGCGGCGGCATTCCTCGGCGAACCACTCGACGAACGCCGCGCCGCCGAGCACTTCGCCCTTCGCCTCGGCGAACACCTTGCCCTGCTCGGCGGTCATCAGCGCGCCGAGGTCGTCGGCGGCGGCGACGATCAGGTCGTACCATTTGCGCAGGATCGCGGCGCGTTCCTTCGCCGATTTGGCGCGCCAGGCCGGCCACGCGGCGTTGGCGGCCTCGATCGCGCGGCGGGTTTCCGCGGCGCCGCAATCGGCGACGTTGGCGAGGATTTCGCCGTTCGCCGGGTTCTCGACCGGGAAGCTGCCGCCCGCGTCGGCGGCGATCCACGCGCCGTCGACGTAGGCGCGGTCGCGGAGGAGGCCGGGGTCCTTGAGTTCAAGCATTCTTGTCGTTTCCTTTGATGGTCGTTCCCTCGAAACCGTCGAGGAAGCTCGCGAGGTTGGCCTGGAGGTCGTCGATGGCGTAGCCGCCTTCCTGCACCAGCAGCGTCGGCACGCCGAGCGCCGCGATCATGCCGCCGAGGCGGGAGAAGCCGGGAGTGGATACCTTGAGGCCCTGGTAGGGGTCGCCCTCGTAGGCGTCGAAGCCGAGCGAGACCACGAGCGCGGAGGGGCCGTAGGCGTGGATGAGGTCGAGGGCGTCGGCGAGGGCGTCGAGATAATCGACCTCGGAGGTGCCGACCGGCAATGGGTAATTGCGGGTGAAGCCGCGCCCGCGTCCCTCGCCGACCTCGCCGCGGAAGCCCGCGAGGTAGGGGTAGAACTCGGCCGGATCGGCGTGCAGCGAGACGAAGTAGACGTCCTCGCGCTCCCAGAAGATCTCCTGGGTGCCGTTGCCGTGGTGGGCGTCGACGTCGAGGATCGCGACGCGCGGCCGCCGGCCCTCGGCGGCGAGCAGCGGCAGCATCTCCTGCGCCGCGATCGCCGCGTTGTTGAGGAAGCAGAAGCCGCCGATGCGGTCGCGGCTGGCGTGATGCCCGGGCGGACGGCAGGCGGCGTAGACCGCCTCGCCGGTCTCGGCGACGATGCGCGCGCCGTGGACCGCGACATTGGCGGCGGCGGCGACCGCCGCCCAGGTGCCGGCGCAGATCGGCGCGGAAAGATCGGAGGCGTGGTAGCCGGCTAGGCCGAGGATGTCGGTGGGATAGCCCGACATGCCCGGTCCCTGGAACACGTTGGGGATGATGATGTCGGAGAAGCCGGGGCGCGCAGTCCAGCGCGCGTGCGCGGTTTCGAGATAGCGCAGGAGTTCCGGCG
This sequence comes from Alphaproteobacteria bacterium, assembly GCA_003250275.1. GTDB lineage: Bacteria > Pseudomonadota > Alphaproteobacteria > Rhodospirillales > Rhodospirillaceae > Oleispirillum. The sequence goes on along the minus strand of QKGW01000447.1, from coordinate 3,492 downwards.
TGTGCACCGCGCCACGCGGCGCGGGGCCGTAGTCGGGTGCGAGTTCGAGCGCCGCGCCGCGCGCGGTCAGCAGCTCCACCGCCGCGCTCGCGCGGCGCGGCAGCTCGGGCATCGGCACCATCTGCCCGCGCTTGAAGAATGCCTCCGGATGATGCAGCGCCACGTCGGGATGATGCACCGCGCGGATCGTCATGGTCCGTCCCTGTCCTCCGTTTCTCAAAGCGCTTCGGCGGTGGCGAGCACCGCGTCGCGCAGAACCGCGCAGCCGGTCGCGGCGTGCGCCGGGTCGACCGCTTCCGCGGGGTTGTGACTGATGCCGCCGACGCACGGGATGAACAGCATCGCGGTCGGCACCACCATCGAGACGTAGACCGCGTCGTGGCCCGCGCCGGAAACGATGTCGCGCATCGCGAGGCCGCGCGCGCGCGCCGCGTCGCGCACCCGGCCGACCAGGGTGTCGTCGAAGCGGATCACCGGGAAGCTCCAGAAATCGCGGATCTCGACCGCGACGCCGTCGCCGGTGAGTGCCTGCGCGGCGGCGAGGAGGTCGGCCTCCATCGCCATCAGTTCGCCGGTCTCGGGGTGGCGCAGGTCGACGCTCATCCGGCAGACGCCGGGGATGACGTTGCGCGAATGCGGTTCGACGTCGAGGATGCCGACCGTGGCGCAGGCTTCGTCGCCGCGCGCCGCGCCGATCTTCTCGATTTCGAGCACCAGCTTCGCGCCCGCCACCAGCGCGTCCTTGCGGAGCGGCATCGGCGTCGGCCCGGCGTGGGCCTCGCGCCCGGTGACGATCGCGTCGTACCAGCGCTGGCCGCGCGCGCCGGTGACGACGCCGAACTCCAGGTTCGCCGCTTCCAGCACCGGCCCCTGCTCGATGTGCGCTTCGAAATACGCCGCCATCGGGTGCGCGGCGAGGCTGGCCGGGCGCGCGCCGCGCCAGCCGAGGCGGTCGAGGTCGTCGCCGAGGCGCGCGCCGTCCTGGGCGATCGCGTTTTCCACCTCGGCGGCGGTGAAGCGCCCGGTGAACACCCCCGAACCCATCATCGGCGGCGAGTAGCGCGCGCCTTCCTCGTTCATCCACACCGCGATCTCGATCGGGCGGCGGGTGCGGAGGTTCGCGTCGTTGAGGCTGCGCACCACTTCGAGGGCGGAAAGCACGCCGTAGACGCCGTCGAAGCGCCCGCCTGAGGGCTGGGTATCGAGGTGGCTGCCGATCACCACCGGCGGCAGGCTTTCGTCCGCCCCCGCGCGCCGCGCGAAGAGGTTGCCGATCGCGTCGGTTTCGAGGGTCAGCCCGGCGTCCGCGCACCAGCGCGAGAACAGCGCGCGCCCCGCCGCGTCGAGGTCGGTGAGCGCGAGGCGGCCGCTGCCGCCGCCCGGAATCGGGCCGACCTCGGCCATCTCCATCAGGGATTTCCACAGGCGGTCGCCGTCGATGCCGTGGGCCTTCGGGGTACTCATGGGCGGACGTCCTTCATGCCGCGCGGCTGTTGGCGCGGAGATCGGTGAGAGCGAGGATGGTGCGCAGCGTCGGCACCGGCACGCCGAACAGTTCGGCGAGTTCGATCGCCGCGCCGACGATGGCTTCGAGTTCGAGGCGGCGGCCCGCCTCGTAGTCCTGCAGCATCGAGGTCTTGAAGTCGCCGATCGCCGCCGAGGTGGCGATGCGCTCGTCGATGCTCATCCCGAAGGTGACGCCGAGGCGCTCGGCCACCGCGCGCGCCTCCGCCATCATCCGCGCGCTCACGTCGCGCGTGCCGGGGTTGGTGCAGATCGTGGTGAGCGGTGCGCCGGTGAGCACGCTCAGGGGATTGAAGGCGAGGTTGCCCCACAGCTTGGTCCAGATCTCCGAGCGGATGTCGGCGCTCGCGCGCGCGGCGAACCCCGAGCGCACGAAGAGGTCGGTGATCCCGGCGAGTTCCGGGGTTTCGCGCCCGGCGGGGTCGCCGAAGACGAAGCGCTGGTCGTTGACGTGGCGGATCACGCCGTCGCCCTGGCTCTCCACCGCGACGTAGGTGACCGCGCCGATCAGGCGTTCGGGGTCGATCGCGGCGCTCAGGAGGCCGTCGGGGTCGACCGAGGCGAGCACCCGGCCCGCGAGCGGCGCGGGCTGCGCCGCCGGGTACCACCACGGAATCCCGTTGATCACCGGCATGATCCGGGTTTCCGGCCCGCTCAACTGCGGCAACACGTGGAGCACGCCCTTGAGCGCGTAGGCCTTGACGCAGACGATCACGAGATCCTGCGGGCCGAAGGCGAGCGGGTCGTCGCTCGCCGCGACCGGCACCCGCACCTCGCGCCCGGCGGGGGTGGTCATGCGGATGCCGTGGCGGCGGATTTCCTTCGCCGCCGCGGCGCGCCGCACCACCAGGGAAATTTCGGCGTTCGCGGCGAGGCGGGCGGCGATCAGGCAGCCGACCGAACCGCCGCCGACGATGGCGATGCGCATCATGAACCTCCGGCTTCGCGATAGGCGGGGGGAGTCCAGCCCTGGCCCGGAATCGCGTCGATGAGCGAGCGGGTGTAGGGGTGCTTGGGGTTGCCGAAGACCTCCGCCGCCGGGCCGAGCTCGACCAGCTTGCCGAGCTTCATCACTCCGACGGTGTCGCAGATTTCCGAGGCGATGCGCAGGTCGTGGGTGATGAACAGCATCGCGAGGCCGAGGCGGGTCTTGATCTCGTCGAGGAGTTCGAGCACCTGCGCCTGCACCGAGGCGTCGAGCGCCGAGACCGGCTCGTCGGCGATCAGGAGCTTCGGCTCCATCGCGAGCGCGCGGGCGATCGAGATGCGCTGGCGCTGCCCGCCCGAGAACTCGTGCGGATAGCGGGCGGCGGCGCTTTCGTCGAGGCCGACGAGGCGCAGGAGTTCGCCCGCGCGCGCCAGCGCCTCGGCGCGCGGCGTGCCGTAGGCGACCGGCCCCTGGGAGATGATGTCGCCGACGGTGTGGCGCGGGTTGAGCGAGGCGTAGGGGTCCTGAAAGACCATCTGCACGTGGCGGCGGAACGGGCGGAAGCCCTTGCGGTCGAGGGCGAGGAGATCGGCGCCCCCGAAGTCGATGCGGCCGCCGTCGGGTTTCACCAGGCCGACGATGGTGCGCGCCAGGGTCGACTTGCCGGAGCCGCTTTCGCCGACCAGCCCGACGGTTTCGCCGGGGTGGATGGTGAGGTCGATGTGGTCGGAGACGACGAGGGTGCGCCGCCCGCCGACGCGGGTTCCGGCGATGTGGTAGACCTTGTGCACGTCCGCCGCCGCGAGCAGCGGCTCGCCCGCGGGTGCGAAGTCGGGCTTGTCGGGCGAGCGGCCCTGCGGCAGCGAGCCGATCAGCGCCTGGGTGTAGGGGTGGCTCGGGCGGTTGAGCACCTGATCCGCCGCGCCGATCTCGACGATGCGGCCGTGGCGCATCACCGCGACGCGGTCGGCGATCTCGGCGACCACGCCGAAATCGTGGGTGATGAACAGCACCGCCATCTTCTGCTCGCGCTGGATCTC
>QKGW01000202.1 GCA_003250275.1 Alphaproteobacteria bacterium | reverse complement strand
ACCTGCCCGGTCGCCGAGACCGGGTCGTAGCCGGGGGTGTCCATGAACACGAAGCCCTTTTCCGTGACCGGCTCGGCGTATTCGTAGACCGCCGCGAGCGGGCTGGTGCCGCCCTTCGCCACCGCGCCGAGGGATTTCTCCAGGATCGTCGTGAGGCCGCCCTTCTTGTTGCCGGGGGACGGGTTGTTGTCGACCGTCTCGCCGCTTTTCGCGGTGTACTCCTGCCACCACGCGAGGCGGGCGTTGAGCGCCTCCGCCACCGCGGGCGAGACCGCGCGATTGAGCAGCATGTTCTCGGCGCCGTAGATTTCCGGCGTCTCGCTCAAAATCGCGGTGCCGCCGTGCGCGACCAGGAGGTCGGCGGCGACGCCGAGCGCCGGGTTGGCGGAGAGCGCTGAGAAACCGTCCGACCCGCCGCATTGCAGCCCGAGGGTCAGGTGCGAGGCGGGCAGCTCGGTGCGGGCGGTACGGTTGGCGGCGTCGAGCATTTCGCGCACGATCGCCTCGCCCGCCCGCACCGTCGCCGAGGTGCCGCCGGTTTCCTGGATCGAGAGCACGCGCAGGCGGTCGCCCTCGGCGAGCCCTTCCGCCGCGAGCAGGCGGTCGGGCTGGTTCGCCTCGCAGCCGAGGCCGACGAGCAGAACCCCGGCGAAATTCGGATGGCGGACGTAGCCCGAGATGGTGCGGCGCAGCACATCCATCGCCTCGCCCTCGCTCGCCATGCCGCAGCCCGAGCGATGGGTGAGCGCGACCACGCCGTCGACGTTCGGCCACGCGTCCATCGCAGCGCCCCGGAAACGGTCGGCGATCAGCCGCGCGGCGGTCGCCGAGCAGTTCACCGTGGTCAGCACGCCGACGTAGTTGCGCGTCGCGGCGCGCCCGTCGGCGCGGAGGTAGCCCTGGAAGGTCGCGGGCGCGGCGTCGATCGCGGGCGGCGGACGGCGCGCGGCGGCGGGCAGCGGCATCCCCGGCAGGAAGCCGAGGTTGTGGACGTGGACGTGATCGCCGGGCTGGATCGGCTTTAAAGCCACCCCGATGGATTGGGCGAACTTCGCCACCGGCGCGCCCTGCGCCACCGCCTTGACCGCCACCTTGTGCCCGGCGGGAATCGCCTGGCGGGCGGTTACGCCCTCGGCCACCGGCTCGCCCGGCGCAAGGTCGGTCATCGCCACCGCGACGTCGTCGTCGGGATGAATGCGCAGCACCCGCATGATCGTTTGTCCTATTCGTTTTGGCAGTTTTGGTAAGGCCACTTTACCAATTGACCCTGTAATCGCGAAAGGAGTATTTTCTCCGGGTTGTTTCGCGTCACGCGATGACACATCGGCGAGCGCCCATGCCATTTCAACCGATCGTCTCCCAGCGGCTCTACCAGCAGGTTGCCAACCAGATCGGCGACCTGATCCGCGCCGGCGAGTTCGTCGCCGGGCAGCGCCTGCCGCCGGAACGCGATCTCGCCAAGCTCCTCGGCGCGAGCCGCCCGGTGGTGCGCGAGGCGCTGGTGGCGCTCGAAATCGCGGGCCTCGTCGAGGTGCGCGGCGGCTCCGGCTCCTACGTCAAGGGCCCCTCCGACGTGCCGCTGACCGACGCCGGGCCGAGCCCGTTCGACATCGTCTCCGCACGCATCCTGATCGAGGGCGAGACGGTGTTCGCCGCCGCCTCCTGCGCCTCCGACGCGGACCTCGCCGGGATCGTCGAGACCGTCGACACCATGCGCCGCCAGATGGCCGACGGAGTCGCGACCTTCGAGACCGACCGCCTCTTCCACACCCGCATCGCCCAGGCGACCCGCAACACCGTGCTCGCGCCGATCGTCGGCAATCTCTGGGACAGCCAATTCGCGCCGATGTTCGCGGCGCTGAGCGTGCGCACCCGCCTGCGCGACAACCAGGTGGCGACGCTGCGCGACCACGCCCGCATCTCCGACGCGCTCACCCGCCACGACGCCCCCGAGGCGCGCGCGGCGATGCGCGAACACCTCACCGACGTGATGCAGGTGCTCCTGCGCGAAGACGACGCCATCGACTAGCGAAAGAGAGAGACGATGCTGCACCCCGACCGCCTGTTCCCGAGCGACAACACCCAGCGCGAACTCGCGCGCCGTCTCTACGCCGAAATCAAGGACCTGCCGATCGTCAGCCCGCACGGGCACACCGATCCCGCGTGGTTCGCCGACGACGCGCCGTTCCCCGATCCGGCGACGCTGTTCGTCAAGCCCGACCACTACGTCTTCCGGATGCTCTACAGCCAAGGGGTGAAGCTCGAAGACCTCGGCGTGCCGCGCGCCGACGGCGGCGCGGTGGAGACCGATTCCCGCAAGATCTGGCGGCTGTTCGCCTCGTACTGGCACCTCTTCCGCGGCACCCCGAGCCGGATCTGGCTGGAGCACGCGTTCGAGACCGTGTTCGGCATCACCGACCGCCTCACCCCGCTCACCGCCGACGCGATCTACGACGCCATCGACGACTGCCTGAAGCGCCCCGAGTTCCGCCCGCGCGCGCTGTTCGAGCGCTTCAACATCGAGGCGCTGGCGACCACCGAATCGCCGCTCGACCCGCTGCCCCATCACCAGAAGCTCAAGGCGAGCGGCTGGACCGGCCGGGTGATCACCACCTTCCGCCCCGATCCGGTGGTCGACCCCGATTTCGAGGGCTTCGCCGCCAACCTCGACGCCCTCGCGGCGATCTCGGGCGAGGACACCGGCACCTGGAAGGGCTACCTCCGCGCGCTCGAAAACCGCCGCGCGTTCTTCAAGAGCATGGGCGCGACCGCGACCGACCACGGCCATCCCTCCGCCGTCACCGCCGATCTCGCGCCCGCCGATGCCGAGGCGCTGTTCGCCCGCGCGCGCAAGGGCGGGCTCTCCGCCGCCGAGGCGGAGATGTTCCGCGGCCAGATGCTCACCGAGATGGCGCGGATGAGCGTCGAGGACGGGCTGACGATGCAGATCCACCCCGGCGCGTTCCGCAACCACAACCCGCTGGTGTTCGAGCGCTTCGGCCGCGACAAGGGCGCGGACATTCCGGTGCAGGCCGAATACGTGCACGCGCTCAAGCCGCTGCTCGACCGCTTCGGCAACCACCCGAAGCTCACCATCATCCTCTTCACCCTCGACGAGACGGTGTTCACCCGCGAACTCGCCACCCTCGCCGGGCATTACCCGGCGCTGCGCCTCGGCCCGCCGTGGTGGTTCCTCGACAGCCCCGAGGGGATGCGCCGGTTCCGCGAGACCGTCACCGAGACCGCGGGCTTCTACAACACCGTCGGCTTCAACGACGACACCCGCGCGTTCTGCTCGATCCCCGCGCGTCACGACGTGGCGCGGCGGATCGACTGCGGCTTCCTCGCCCGCCTCGTCGCCGAGCATCGTCTCGACGAGGACGAGGCCTACGAAGTCGCCCACGCCCTGGCCTACGGCTTGGTCAAGGCGGCGTACAAACTCTAGTTGATTTCAGAGCGTAGAGTTGCCCCAACACACAAAAATGCAGGGAGTAGCGACTATGATCAGGTTCAACGCCAAGCTTTTGGCCTCCGCCTCCGCGCTGGTAGCGGTGGCGCTGATTTCCGGGGGCACCGCCGCGGCCGCCGACAAGATCGTGTTCCGCAGCGCAGACACCCACGTCGACGGCTATCCGACCGTCGAGGCGGTGAAGTACATGAGCGAGGAGCTCTCCAAGGCGAGCAACGGCCGCCTCTCGATCAAGGTGTTCCCGGCCTCGCAGCTCGGCGAGGAGAAGGACACCATCGAGCAGACCCAGCTCGGCGTGCTCGACTTCAACCGCGTCAACCTGGTGCCGCTCAACAACATCATTCCGCTGACCCAGATCCCGTCGCTGCCGTTCCTGTTCAAGTCGACCGAGCAGGCGCAGCGCGTCCTCGACGGCCCGATCGGCCAGGAAATCCTCGACTCCTTCGCCGAGAAGAACCTCATCGGCCTCGCCTTCTACGATTCCGGCGCGCGCAGCTTCTACAACATGAAGCACCCGATCAAGACGCCCGAGGACATGAAGGGCATGAAGATCCGCGTGCAGCAGTCCGATCTGATGGTCGGAATGATCAAGGCCCTCGGCGCGAACCCGACGCCGATGCCGTTCGGCGAGGTCTACGGCGCGCTCCAGACCGGCGCGATCGACGGTGCCGAGAACAACTGGCCGAGCTACTACTCGACCCGCCACTTCGAGGTCGCGAAGTACTACTCGCTCTCGCAGCACCTGATGGTGCCCGAAGTGCTGATGATGTCCAAGAAGAGCTGGGACAAGCTCTCGAAGGACGATCAGAAGCTGGTCCGCGACGCCGCCAAGAAGTCGGTGCAGAAGATGCACGAGCTGTGGGCCGCGCAGGAGAAGATCGCCCACGAGGCGGTGGTCAAGGGCGGCTCGCAGATCAACGAGGTCGACAAGCAGCCGTTCATGGACGCGATGAAGCCGGTGTACGACCAGTACGTCACCGACAAGAAGATGAAGGACATGGTCGAGCGCATCCGCGCCGCCAAGTGAGCCTTCCGGCGCGGACCCCGGCAACCGGGGCCCGCGCCTCCGCCTTCGTTTCGTGACCGGAGCGCCTTGCCATGCGTGCTGCGTTCGAATCCTTCTGCCGCGCCCTCGACCTGTTCTGCAAGGCGGTCCTCTGGCTGTCCGGCGCCGGCCTGTTCTTCATGACCGTGGCGGTCGCCTGGCAGGTTTGGGGGCGCTTCGTCCTCAACGACTCCCCGAGCTGGACCGAGCCGACGTCGCTGATGCTGATGCTGTGGTTCATCCTCCTCGCCGCCGCCGTCGGCGTGCGCCAGCGCTTCCACCTCAGCCTCGATCTCTTCCGCCAGATCGTCCCCGAGGGCGTCCGCCTCGCGATGGACGCGGTCTCGTTCGCCGCGGTCGGCCTCTTCGGCGTGGCGATGGCGTGGTACCCGCGCGACCTCATCCTCCAGACCTGGGATGTCAGCATTCCCGGCCTCGGAATTTCGCAGGCCACCGGCTACGTCGGGGTTTCGGTCTCGGGCGCGCTGATCACCCTGTTCTCGATCGAACACCTGCTCAAGATGGCCCTCACGATCACCGACGCACGCCGCGACGCGGCCGACATCGCGGCGCTCACCGCGATCGAAAAACCGAACGATTGAGGGGGCGCGACGATGGAATACTGGGTTCTCTTCGGAACTTTCTCGGTCCTGCTGGTGGTCGGCGCGCCGGTGGCGTTCTCGCTCGGCATCTCCTCGCTCGCCACGGTGATGTACCTCGGGATGCCGCCGCTGATCGTGTTCCAGCGCATGGCCTCGGGCATGAACGTGTTCGCGCTGATGGCGATCCCGTTCTTCATCTACGCCGGCGAACTGATGCTCCACGGCGCGATCGCCGAACGGCTGGTGCGCCTCGCCGCGGGCCTCGTCGGCCACCGCAAGGGCGGCCTCGGCCTCGTCAACGTGATGGCGAGCGTGTTCTTCGGCGGGGTTTCGGGCTCGGCGGTGGCGGATGCCTCCGCGGTCGGCTCGATCATGATCCCGCAGATGGAAAAGCGCGGCTACGACAAGGACTACTCGGTCAACATCACCGTCACCGCCGCGATCATCGCGCTGTTGATCCCGCCCAGCCACAACATGATCATCTATTCGATCTCGGCGGGCGGCACGATCTCGATCGCCGACCTCTTCACCGCCGGCATCCTGCCCGGCCTGCTGCTCGCCATCCTCCTCATGCTCGCGGCCTATTACGTCGCGCGGCGCAAGGGCTACCCCGCCGAGCCGTTCCCCGGCGCGAAGCGGGTGATCGCGCTGTTCCTCAGCGCCCTGCCCGGCCTGTTTTTGGTGCTGATCATCGTCGGCGGCGTGCGTTCGGGCATCTTCACCGCGACCGAAAGCTCGATGATCGCGGTGGTCTACGCGCTCCTCATCACCTTGCTCGCCTACCGCAGCCTCACCTGGCCGACCTTCACCAAGGCGACCGTCGGCGCGGTCAAGACCACCGCGATGGTGCTGCTGGTGATCGGCGCGGCAAGCTCGTTCGGCTGGCTGCTCGCGCTGATGCAGGTGCCGCAGGCGATGATCGTGGCGATGAAGTCGATCTCCGACGAACCGCTGGTGATCTTCCTGCTGCTCAACTTCATCCTGCTGTTCCTCGGCTGCTTCATGGACATGGCGCCCCTGATCATCATCTGCACGCCGATCTTCCTGCCGGTGGTCAAGGCGTTCGGCATGGACCCGGTGCAGTTCGGCGTGATTCTCGTGCTCAACCTCGGCATCGGCCTCTGTACCCCGCCGGTCGGCTCGGTGCTGTTCGTCGGCTGCGCGGTGGGCGAAATTCCGATCATGAAGGCGGTACGGACGATCTGGCCGTTCTACGGGGCTTGCTTCGTCACCCTGCTGCTGGTGACCTACATCCCCGAGATCTCGCTGTTCCTTCCCCGTCTCCTGTCGCAGTGAGGGCATTATGCGGCTTCATCCCGACACCCTGGCCAAGCTGCCGCCGGACGCGATCCGCCCGGCCTACGACCGCGCCAAGCTCGTCACCGGCATCGTTCACCTCGGCCTCGGCGCGTTCCACCGCGCGCACCAGGCGGTCTACACCGAGGACGTCCTCGCCCGCGATTTCGGGCCGTGGGGCATCCTCGGGGTTTCGCTCCGCAGCCCCGACACCCGCGACGCCCTCGGCCCGCAGGGCGGCCTCTACACCGTTGCGAGCCGCGACGGCGCGGGGGATTCGCTTCGGGTGATCGGCGCGGTCACCGGCTGCCTCGTCGCGCGCGAGGACCCGGCGGCGCTGCTCGCGGCGATGTGCGCGCCCGAGGTGCGCATCGTCAGCCTCACCATCACCGAGAAGGGCTACTGCCACGACCCGGCGACCGGGGAGCTCAACCTCGCCCACCCCGACATCGTCCACGACCTCGCCGAGCCGGGTGCACCGGTTTCCGCACCCGGATTCATCGTCGAGGCGCTGGCGCGCCGCCGCGCCGCCGGGGTGCCGCCGTTCACGGTGATGTCGTGCGACAACCTGCCGCACAACGGCCAGCTCACCGCCGGACTGATCGTCGCGCTCGCCGCCGCGCGCGACACCGCGCTCGGCGCGTGGGTGGCGGAGGCGGTCGCCTTCCCCTCGACGATGGTCGACCGCATCGTCCCCGCCACCACCGACGCCGACCGCGAAATGGTCGCCGGCGCGCTCGGCATGACCGACGCCTGGCCGGTGATGACCGAGCCGTTCAAACAGTGGGTG
>QKGW01000402.1 GCA_003250275.1 Alphaproteobacteria bacterium | reverse complement strand
GCAGCTGCGCCGCCTTCGCGACGCCGAGCATGAAGTCGCACGATTGGGCGAAAAGGACGCGCCCGGCTTCCAGGCGCGCCCTTTCCTCATCGTTGGCGATGACGGGATCCGTCATCGGTTACTTCTTCGCGTGCTGCTGCGCACGGTGACGCTCGTCGCTCTTGAGCAGCACGTACTGTTGCAGCATCGACAGGCAGTTCGAGAAGGTCCAGTAGATCACCAGACCGGCGGCGAACTTTGCCAGCATGAAGGTGAAGATGAGCGGCAGGAACTGCATGATCTTCGCCTGCGTCGGGTCCGGCGGGGTCGGCGACATCTTCTGCAGCAGCCACATCGAGATGCCCATCGCGAGCGGCCAGATGCCGAGGTGCATCAGCTCCGGCGGCGACCACGGGATCAGCCCGAAGAGGGTGAAGATGTTGGTCGGGTCCGGCACCGAGAGGTCGGTGATCCAGCCGAAGAACGGCGCGTGACGCATCTCGATGGTGATGAACAGCACCTTGTAGAGCGCGAAGAACACCGGGATCTGGATCAGCATCGGCAGGCAGCCCGACATCGGGTTGGCCTTCTCGCGCTTGTAGAGCGACATCATCTCCTGCTGCAGGCGCGGCTTGTCGTCCTTGTGGCGCTCCTGGAGCTTCTTGAGTTCCGGCTGGACGCGCTTCATCGCGTTCATCGAGCGGTAGGACTTGTTGGCGAGCGGGAACATCGCCAGACGCAGCAGCACGACGAAGCCGAGGATGGCGATGCCGAAGTTGCCGAACAGCTTGTAGAGGTAGTCGAGGATGTAGAAGAACGGCTTGGTCAGGAAATAGAACCAGCCGAAGTCGATGGCGCGGTCGAACTTGTCGATGCCGAACTGGGTTTCGTAGGCGGAGATCGTCTTGACCTCCTTGGCGCCCGCGAACACGCGGTTGGTGACTTCCTTGCTCTCGCCCGCGGCGATCTTCACCGCGTTGCCGAGGTAGTCGACCTGATAGCGGTCGACGCTGCCCGCGCTGCGGTGGCTGAACTTGGTCTGCACCGGCATCTTCTGGTCGAACAGCAGGGCGGTCAGCCAGTATTTGTCGGTGATGCCGACCCAGCCGCCGGTGGTCGCGCCCTGGAAGCCCTTATCCTTGGTCTTTTCGTAGGTGACTTCCTCGAGCTTGCCGTCGACCACGCCGAGCGGGCCTTCGTGCAGCACCGAGTAGCCTTCGAGCTTCGGCAGGCCGACGCGCGCGATCAGGCCGTAGGGATAGAGGGTGACCTCGCGCCCGGTGTGGTTCTCGACCCGCTGGGTGACGGTGAAGACGTAGCGGTCGTCCACCGAGATGGTGCGGATGAAGGTGAGGCCCTCGCCGTTGTCCCACCACAGCTCGACCGGCGAGGACGGGGTGAGTTCGGCGCCGTTGGCCGACCACACGGTCTGCGCGTTCGGCACCTTGAGCGACGAATCGGAGGTGCTCCAGCCCATCTCGATGAAGTAGGGCTTGGGCGCGCCCGAGGGCGACAGCAGGGTGACGTCCGGGCTGTCCGGCGCTTCGGTCTGCTTGTAGGTCGAGAGCGTGACGTCGTCGAGACGGCCGCCGACCAGCGAGATCGAGCCTTCGAGGCGCGGCGTCTTGATCTTCACGCGGTTGCCTTCGGCGATCACTTCTTCGCGGCTGTGGCGGGGCTCGACCGGGACCGTGGACTCGGCGGTGCCGGGAGCCGCGGGCGCGGCAGGCACGGCGCTGTCCGAGGCGGCGGGCGACGTCGGCGGCACGACGGGGTTCGGCGACGGCTTCATGAAGAAGAACTGATAGCCGAGCAGAATGGCGATCGACAGGACCACCGCGAGGATGACGTTACGCTGTTCGGACATCGTCAGGATCTATCC
>QKGW01000113.1 GCA_003250275.1 Alphaproteobacteria bacterium | reverse complement strand
TTGCGACGCGGGTGGTGGTGGATCTTCTGATCTTTGCCGCGCTCGCCTGCATCGCCGCCGTCATGGGCGTGCTGTGGTGGCGCCATGCGCTCTACAATAGCCAGCAACTTACCGATCAATACAAAGAGTTCGCGGCGCATCTTGAAGCGCAGCATCAGCTTCTTAACGCAATCAACGACGCGATCGCGGAAGAGATTTGCGTAACCGGGCCGGATCGCCGGGTGATCTACGCCAACACCGCGTTCGCCAACCGCGCGCGCCGCGCCTCCGCCGCCTGCGTCGGCGAGCCGGTGAACGGCTTGCTGCCCGACGGGCTCGCGCTTCGCTTCGCCGACTGGGATGCCGCGGTGATGCGGGGCGTGCCGATGGCGCCGGCCGAGATCGAGGATGCCGCTGGGGGACGCTGGCTGCTGGTGTCGAAGGTGCCGTTCCAGGGTGCCGGGGCGGGGGGCGTGGTCACGGTCGCCCGCGACGTCACCGACGATCACAACGCGCGCGAACGCCAGCGCCGGACCATGGAAGCGACGATCCGCGTGCTTTCGACGTCGGTTGCGGCGGCGGATCCCTACCTCGCCAATCACGCCGAGCGCCTGCGCACGGTTGCGCTCGGGATCGCCGACGAACTCGCGTGCGACGCGGATACCTCCGAAACCCTCGCGACCACCGCAAGCGTCTCGCAGATCGGCAAGATCTTTCTGCCGCGCGACCTGATCCGCAAGGAGACCCGCCTCACCACCGAACAGCGGCGGACCCTGGAACAGCACATCGGCCTCGCGCTCAGCGCGCTCGACGGCATTCCCTTCGAACTGCCGGTGCCGCAGACCCTCGCGCTGATGCACGAACGCCTCGACGGCAGCGGCTATCCGCACGGGCGCGCGGGCGCCGAGATCCCGCTGCCTGGGCGCATCCTCGCGGTGGCCGACGTGTTCGCCGCGCGCACCGAACCGCGCGCCTACCGCAACGCGGTGCCGGCGGCGGACGTGATCGACATTCTGCGCAAGCATCCGGAGAAATACGACGCGGGCGTGGTCGCGGCGCTGGAGCGCTTCATCGTGAAAACCGAGCCGAGCCCGGCGGAAGCCTAGACCTGCTGCGCGCCGGGCCGGCGGAAGATCGCCGGTCCGCTCAGCACCAGCTTCATCAGTTCCGCTTGGCGGCTGGTGTTGGTCTTGCGGAACACCGCCTTCAGCTGATTCTTGAGCGTGTTCGGGCTGGTGCCGGTAGCCGCGGCGATCGCGTCGAGGGTCTGGCCGGACACCAGGGCGATCACCAGCTTCGCCTCGGCGACGGTGAGGCCGTAAAGCCCTTCGAGGGTTTCGGGCTGGATCAGCAGCGCCGTGTCGGGATCGGAGACGAACAGGCTGACGCCCCGTGGCGCGCCGCCGGCGCCCTTGCCGACCGGCACCACGAGCACCGAGAGACAGACGCCGTCGCTGTTTCGCGGCGCGGCGAGGGCGCAGTCGACGTCATGCCCCTCCTGCACCGCGCGGATGGTCTGATAGAGACGCGCGTCCTGGGCGCGATCGGTCAGACGTACGCGGCCGAGTGGATCGCGATAGAGCGCCTCGCGCGCGTCGAGCAGCGGCCGGGCGCGGGCGTTGACGAGGCGCAGCACGCCTGCGCCGTCGGCGATCATCACTGCCATCGGGAACATGTCGACGACGCCCTGGGCCTGCACCGCGGTTTCGGGACGGTCCGACTGCGTCTGATGATAACGGTGGCGATGCAGCGAGCGCAGAATCGCCTTGCACACCGGCTCGTACGGCTGCGGGCCGTCGACGGTCACGACCTCCTGTACGCCGTGGCGCAGAAGCTCGAACTCGAACGCCTCAGATGGCGGAGTCCGCGCCGCGACGACGAGC
>QKGW01000201.1 GCA_003250275.1 Alphaproteobacteria bacterium | reverse complement strand
GAATACCGCGACCTTTCGCGCAGCGCGAGCGAACAGCGTTTCCAGATTTCGCTCTACAACGATGGCGAGCGCCCGGCGGAGATCGAGGTGGCGCAGACTTTCCCGGGACAGTGGACGATTTTCGAAGAGGACGCGACGCATACGCGGCGCGATTCGCAGACGGCGGTATGGAAAGCCGTGGTCGAGCCCAAGCAGCGGACTTCGATTACGTTCTGGGTGCGCATATCGACCGGAAGTTAACCTGACGAACGTATGGGTGAGGTCTTTCGCATTTGCGCGGCAAGGTATGGGCTTAGTGCATGGACTTCGGCCAGAGGTTGAGGTATCCAAATATCGGGGGAACTACGGGAAGGTGGGGAAAGTGGAAGATAAAAACGCAATGGCTTGGACCGACGAGATGGTTGCCGAGTTGGCGCGCCTGTGGGAGCAGGGGCTTTCGACTGGAGAGATCGGCAAGCAGCTCGGGGTGTCCAAGAACGCCGTGGTGGGCAAGGCGCATCGCCTCGGCCTGACCGGGCGTCCGTCGCCGATCAAGCGCAGTGCGCCGAAGCCGAAGGTGGAGAAGCAGGCGTCGCTCGTCGATCTCGGGCCGAACTGCTGCCGCTGGCCGATCGGCGATCCGCGCGATCCCGGTTTCCACTTCTGCGGTAAGAAGGCGCTGCCGGGTAAGCCCTATTGCCCCGAGCACGCGGGCGTCGCCTACGTCAATACCAGCAAGAAGAGCGATTCCTCCGCCGAGTGAGGGATCAGGCGGGCGCTCTGCCCGCCAGCCGGCAGGCTGCCGCCGCACCTGCGGCGGCGAGCGCGGCCATGGCGAGGAAGCCATGGCCCCCGAATGCCGCGTAGATGCTGCCGGAGGCGACGGTCGCCAATCCGAGCACCACGCCGTTGCCCATTGCCGCGTATAGTCCGAGCGCCCGCCCGGTGAGGGCCGGGGCGATCTGCCGCGCAACGAAGTGCATCGCGCCGATGTGGGTCGCGCCGAAGGTGAGGCCGTGCAGGCATTGCAGCGGCACCAGCAGTTCGGGCGATGCGATCCACGGCATCAGGCCCCAGCGCACGATCCCCGCCGCCGCGCCGAGGCGGATCAGCCCAACTGCGCCGAAGCGCCGCACCAGCGCACCGCTCCAGGCGAACAGCACCACCTCGGCGATCACGCCGATGCCCCAGAGCGCGCCGATCCAGGCGTTGTCGATGCCCGCGCGCTGCCAGTGCAGAGTGCCGAAGCCGTAGTACATCGCGTGGCTCGCGCCGGTGCTCGCGGTCGCGGCGAGGAACAGCCAGTAGCGGCGGTTGCGCAGGAGGTCCCCCCAGCCGGGGCGCGGGCCCTCTTCGGGGCCTGCGGGCAGTGGCGGCGCATCGGGCAGGGCGAGGACGACGAAGCAGAGCGGCACCAGCGCCGCGGCGAACAGCCAGACGATCGCGTCGCGCCCGATGGTGTCGAGCACGCTGCCGACGAACCCCGACATCACGATGAACGACAACGACCCCCAGAGGCGCAGGCGACCGTAATCGAGACCGCGCGCGACGACGTGGCTCATCGTCAGGTTGTCGCCCACCGGCATGATCGCGGCGAGCAGCGCGCCGAGCAGCAGCGACAGCGCGAGCAGAGCCGGAAACCCCGAGGCGAACGGAAACGTCAGCATCACCAGAAGCGATCCGGCGGCGAGGCCGAAGAGGATCGGCCGCCGCCTGCCGGTGCGGTCGACGCAATGGCCGACGAGCGGGTTGAAGCCGACCTTGACCCACAATTGCGCGGCGACGAGCACGCCGATCTCGGCGGCGGAGAGGCCGCGCGACTTCAGCCACACCGGCCAATAGGGAAGCTGGATGCCGACGACGAGGAACAGCGCCGCGTAGAACGC
>QKGW01000517.1 GCA_003250275.1 Alphaproteobacteria bacterium | reverse complement strand
AGTACGGTCCCCGATAATACCCGACGAACGCGAGACCCGGCAAATCCGGATGCAGCACCTGATGGTGCAGCAGCACCGGCTGGAGCTGGTCGCGCGGGTCGAACTCGACGGTGGCGAGGATGTCGGGGCTGAGGAACGGCAGAGACGAGGCGTAGCCGGTGCACATCACCACCGCGTCGAGGTCGTCGCGGGTGCCGTCGGAATAGAGCACGCCCTTGGTATCGAAAGCGAAGGCGCGGCTGCGCTTGGCCACCACCTTGCCGTCGCCGACGAGTTGCAGAAAGTCGTCGGAGGTGACCACGGTGAGCGGCGCGGTTTCGATGTCGTCGAACGCGAGATCGCGGCTGTACTGGCCGGGGTCGCCGCCCAACTCGCGCAAGTACGCGCGCGGGCGGACGTTCATCGGGTTGTCGGGGCGGCGGGTGTAGAACACCAGATCGGCGGGGAAGAGCGGCGCGTCCGACCACGGCTTGACCCAGCGCGGCACGAACCACATCGGGTTGCGCAGACCGACGATCACCTTTTTGGCGAAGCCCGAGAGCTGGCCCGCGATCTCGGTGCCGGAGAACGCCGCACCGACGATCAGCACCCGCTTGCCGGCGAAGTTGGCGCGGTTGACCTCTTCCGAATAGCAGTCGGCGGCGTGGTAGATCTTACCCTGGAACGACGGCAACCCCTCGAACTCGGGCACGAACGGGCGCGAGAACACCCCGGTCGCGACCACCACCCAGTCGAAGTCCTGCACCTCGCGGCGGCCTTCCGAAAGCGTGGTGAGGCGCCAGCGGTGCGGCGCGACCTGCTCGACCCGCTCGACCAGGGTGTTGAGGCGGAGATACCTCGCGAGGCGGAATTCCTGGACGAAGCCGCGCAGGTAGTCGACGACGTTGCGGCGCAGCGGGAACACGTCGGTGCGCTGCGGCCAGGTAAAGTCGGAGAACACGCAGGAGTATTTCGAAAGGTTGGTGCGCGCGTAGGACGACCACGCGCCCCGCCCCGGCGCGCTCCACATGCCGCCGATGTCGGGCGCGCTGTCGAACACCACCGGCTCGACGCCCTGTTCGAGCATCGCCTTGGCGGCGGCAAGGCCGCTGGGACCGGTTCCGATAACCGCAACGCTCGGCATGTATTCCCTCGTCGCTAGGGGAAGGTGGATCCTGAGACGCACGGGTGGCCCCGCACCGACGCCACCTTACCCATCCCCCCGAACGAGGCCGGTAGCTCATAAGTTATAGAATTCGCGAGAATCGGAATTTTTTCAAGACCGCATGAATTTGAATCACTGGAATGAATGCGTTTTCATCCTGTCTCGCGAAGATCACACGACGCCGCCGCGTCTCCTGCCATAGAATGACGCCCCGATACCGACAGGAGATTTCCATGCCCTGGCAGATCCGTCCGGCGCGCGCCGACGAAGCCGAAGCCGCCGTGGCGCTGTGGCGCGCGTGCAACCTCGTGGCGCCGACGAACGACCCGCTCGCCGACTTCCACCGCGCGCGCGGCCAGGCGGCGAGCGAGGTTCTGGTGGCGGTCGCGGAAGGCGCGCTGATCGGCTCGGCGATGGTCGGCCACGACGGCCACCGCGGCTGGATCTACTACCTCGCCACCGATCCGGCGCGGCGCGGCGAAGGCATCGGCCGCGCGCTGATGGCGGCGGCGGAAGCCTGGGTGCTCGCCGCGGGCATCCCGAAAATCCAGCTGCTGGTGCGCAACACCAACCGCGCCGTGATCGGCTTCCATCGCGGCTGCGGCTTCGCCGAAACCCCGGTGGCGGTGATGCAGAAGGTGCTGCTCCCCTACTCCGCCTCAGGCGAGTAGCGCGTCGGCGAGCGCCTGTGGCAGGTCCTCGACGCGCGCGAGCGGCACCACCCCCTCGACCTTGGGCGGCGCGCAGAGGCCGAGCACGGTCTTGCCGAACCGCAGCCCGAGCGCGACCTCGGAGAGCGTGCCGTAGCTGTCGCCGATGACGATCAGGAGCGCGGCGGACTGCGCGATGATCGCGTTGCGCGCCTCGCCGATGCCGGTGGCGACCGGCACCCCGACGTAGGGATTGGCGACGCCGGGATCGGGTTCCGGCAGGAGGCCGATCGACAGCCCCCCGGCCTCCGACACGCCGCGGCAGACCGCCTGCATCACGCCGCCGCGCCCGCCGCAGATCACGGTGAAGCCGAAACCCGCGAGCATCCGCCCGACCGCCTCGGCGGTGCGGTTGCGCGCCTCGTCCTCCTCGCGCGGGCCGATCACGCCGATCGGCGCGCGCACCCGCCGCCCGCTGTGGCGCTGCAACCAGACCAGCGCCCCCGCCGCGTCGAGCGCCACCGCACCCGGCATCGCCGGATCGGTCAGGGTGTTGGTGATCGGGTCAAGAGCGTACATTCACGTCCTCCGCACGGGCCGCGGCGATTTCCGCCACCGCCATGATCATCGAACACACCGCGAGCAGCAAAACCGAAACCGCCGAGGCGAGCGGGAAATCCGCGCCGACGTCGGAAATCAGCGCGTAGAGGCGCAGTGGCAGGATGTTGAGCTGAGTGCCGACGAGGGCGAGCGCGGTGCCGTAGGCCCCCACCGCGACCGCGGCGACAAGGCAGAACGCGGCGAGGAAGGTCGGCGCCACCTGCGGCAGCACGATCTCGAACCACGCCCGCCAGCGCGGCGCGCCGAGGCTTTCCGCCGCCTGCATCTGGCGCGGGTCGAAGTTGAGGAAGACCGGCAGCAGCATCAGCACGACGCGCGGAATCAGATAGTAGGAATAGGCGAAGATCAGCCCCACCGGGCCGTAGAACGCGCCCGCGATCGCCGCCGGATCGGCGCCGACCTTTTCGAGCAGCAGGGTGATGAATCCGGCACGCCCGAGCAGCAGGATGAAGCCGTAGGCGACGATCAGGCCGGAGAAGGTGAGCGGCAGCGCGATCAGCACCTGAAGCGCGGCGCGCAGCCGCGGCGACACCCGCGCGAGGTGCGCGGCCACGCCGATGCCGACGACGAGGGACAGCGCCGCCGCCCGCGCCCCGAGCCAGAGCGAGGCGACGAGCGCATCCCAGAATTCGCGCCCGGCGAACAGGCGGGCGATCGCGTCGCCCTTGCCCGCCTCGATGAACACCACCGCGAGCGGCGCGAGGAAAAACGCCGTCAGCACCCCCACGCCCGGAAGGGCGAGCCAGAGCAGCCTGGTGTTGCGGGGTGCGGACGGGGTCATGGTTCAGCTCACTTGCCGAGGGCGGCCTTGGCCCACCCGGCGTCGATCTCCGCCTTCTTCGCGGCGGCGGCCTTGACGTCGAGCGGCTTCACCTGCGGCGCCTTGGGCAGACGCGCAGCGACGTCCGTGGGCAGATCGACGCCCGGCACGGACGGACGCACGAAGCCCTTGGCGAAGGTGGTCTGGCCTTCCTGGGTCATGATGTAGTTGAGCCAGAGCTTGCCCGCGCTCGGGTTCGGCCCGTTCTTGACCAGGCTGATCGCGTACGGGGCGGCGGCGGTCGCCTCCTTCGGGATCACCACCGAGACCGCGTCGCCGAGGCCGTCGGTGTACTTGGCCTTGAGGCCGTCGTTCTCGTAGGCGATCCAGATCGGGATCTCGCCCTTGACGAACTTGGCGTAGGGTGTGGTGCCCTCGACGCGCAGCACGTTCCCGGCCTTGTGGAGCTTGCCCATGTAATCGATGCCGGGCTTGACGTCGTCCATCGTGCCGCCGTTGCCGAAGTTCGCGGCGAACACCGTCACCTGGCCGACGCCAGCGGTGCGCGGGTCGAGGTAGACCACGGTGTTCTTGTATTCCGGCTTGAGCAGGTCGGCCCAGCTCTGCGGCGGGTTTTTCACCAGCTTGGTGTTGACCACGAAGGCGATGGTGAGGCTGTGGATGGTGAACCACTTGCCGTCCGGATCACGCCAGACCGGCGGCAGCTTGTCGAAGTTCACCGGCTTGAACGGCGCGACCACGTCCTTCGCCACCGCGTCGATGGCGGAGGCGGCGAAGTAGTACGCGGTATCCGCCTGCGGGCGGTTGCGCGCCTTGTCGAGCGCGACCACCGTCGCGGCGGAGCCGAGGTCGTTGTAGGTCATCTCGACGCCGGGATAGCGCTTCTTGAAGTTCTTGAACTGCTCGGCCCAGTTGGCCCAGGTCGGGCCGGTGTCGAAGGAGACGACGAGCCCCTCCTTCTCCGCCGCCTTGTAGAGATCGGCCTCGCCCTTGTAGAGCTCGGGGCCGTCGAATGCGAGCGCCGGACCGGCAAACGCGGCCGTCACGCAAGCGGCAAGCAAAAGTCGTTTCATCGGGTCATCCTCTCGTAACGGACATGAGACGGGTACGCGACGCGACGACCGCCGGAGATCACGCTTCCGGCGGCAACACCCGCACCGCCCCCGGAGGCACGCGGACTCCGAGGATCGGCGCCTGGGAACTGGTTTCGCCGAGGATCGTGCCGCCGGCGACGGCGAGGTCGAAGCGGCGCAGCGAGCCGAGGAAGCGGTCGCGCGTCACCGCGCCCATCAGCACCAGCGCGCCGTCGGCGGCGGCGACGCCTTCGCGCACGTGCGCCTCGACGATCGGTTCGAGGGCTTCGGGGCGCAGCAGCACCGTCACCGTCGCGCCGTCCTCGGGCAGCGGGTCGAGGGTGCGCATCGGTCCCACCGGGGTTTCGAGCGCGCCCTTCGCCACCTTGGCGTCGAACAGGTTGGCGTGGCCGACGAAGCCCGCGACGAAGCGATTGACCGGGCGGTCGTACAACTCGCGCGGCGGCGCGAGCTGGAGCAGGCGTCCGGCATCCATCACCGCGACGACGTCGGCGATCGAGAGCGCCTCCTCCTGGTCGTGGGTGACGTGCAGGGTGGCGATGCCGTGCTCGCGCTGCACCGCGCGGATCTCGTCGCGCATCGCCGCGCGGTGCGCCGCGTCGAGCGCGGAGAGCGGCTCGTCGAGGAGCAGAGCGCGCGGACGGAACACCAGCGCACGGGCGAGCGCGACGCGCTGCTGCTGGCCGCCGGAAAGCTGGTTGGGCCTGCGGTCGGCCAACGCCGAGAGGCGCGCGCTTTCGAGCGCCTGCCCCGCCCGCTCGCGCCGCTCGGCGGCGGAAACGCCGCGCAGCTTCAGCGGATAAGCGACGTTTTCGAGCGCGGTCATGTGCGGGAAGAGAGCGTAGTTCTGGAACACCACGCCGACGTTGCGGTCCTTCGGCGCGACGTCGGCGACGTCCACGCCCGAGAGCGCGATCCGCCCGGTTTCAGGGCGGAGGAAGCCCGCGATCAGTTGCAGCAGCGTGGTCTTGCCGCATCCCGACGGCCCGATCACCGCGCAGAACGCGCCGGGCGCGACGTCGAGGTCGATGCCGAACACCCCGGCGCCGCCCGGATAGCGGAAGGTCAAACCGGAAATCGCGATGCTCATGTGTGCGCCCCCTGCACGCCGACGCGCCCATGCCCGGCGACGCCCGCCGCCGCGCCCGAGATCAGCGCGAGCGCGAGCAGGATCACCGTCGCGGCGCAGGCGAACCCGGTCGCGCCGTAGAACGCCTGAAGCAGCACCACCGGATACGGACGCGAAAGGAACCCGGCGATCAGATTGGACAACTGGAACTCGCCGATCGACAGCGCCGCGACCATGATCAGGCCGGAAGCGAGGCTGTGGCGCAGGCTCGGCACGATGATGCCGAAGAAACGCTGCACGAACCCCGCGCCGAGGCTCTCCGCCGCGCGTTCGAGGGTGTCGAGCTGGAGGTGGCGCATATCCGCCACCAGGGTCTGCATCAGATACGGCAGGGTCAGCACCACGTGGCCGCACACCAGCAGCCACGGCGTGCCGAGAAACGGCAGTTCGTCGGTCGAGAACACCAGAATGAAGCCGAAGCCGAGCACCAGCGGCGGCGCGGCCACCGGCATCAGGTAGAGCAGCCGCGCCGCGATCTTCACGCCGCGCCGCGCCGCGCCGTAGATGCCGTAGGCGAGCGGCAGGCCGATCGCGGCGGTGGCGATGCAGGTGGACAGACACACCCACAGGCTGACGACGAAGGCGCGGCGGAAGCTGCCGTCCTCCCAGACGTTGCGGTACCACTCGGTGGTGAAGCCGTCGGGCAGGAGCGTGTTGGTCCAGGTGCCGCCGACCGACCCCACCGCGAGCAGCAGAATCGGGGCGACCAGGAACAGCAGATAGAACGCGGTGACAGCAGGCACGGGAACCTCTCGACCACGAGGGCAAGTCATGCTGGCCGGGCGGCGGTGACGCCGCAAATCATTGTTTTATGTCAGGATTTATGTATCGGCTGTCATATTACAACGGGAATTGACGCAGATTCGGGCATCTCTCGACGAAATTTTGTGCAGACACGGAAACGGCGGGAGCTCGCGCCCCCGCCGTTCCCTGAATGCTTGCCGTCAGAGCTGCTTGAGCAACTGCTTGGCGTCGTCGAGCCCCGGATAGGGCTTGGCGTCCTTGGTGGCGATTTCGAGCTGCTTCTTCGCCTCCACCTTGTCGCCCGCCATCACCAGGGCCTTGCCGTAGTGGTAGTGGATCTGCTGCGGCAGGTTGGCTGTCGCGGCGAGGCGCGAGAAGATCGACAGCGCCTGCTCGGCCTGGCCCTGGCGGACGTAGACCCAGGCGATGGTGTCCTGGAACAGCGGGTTCTCCGACCGGATGAAGCGTTCGGCGGCGCGCCGCGCCTTTTCGAGCGCCTGCTGGTCGTTGAACTGATGGTCGGCGATCAACTGCGCCATGTTGTTGGCCGCGAGGTCGAGCCCGGGGTTGCGCTGCAACGCGTTTTCGTAGAGCGCGATCGCCTCGGGGATGCGGCCCATCTGGCTGTAGAGGTCGGCGAGCATCACCGGCATCCGCATGTCGGAGGGCACCGCCTGCACGCCCCGCTGCAGAACGTCGACGGCGGGGATGCGCTGGTTCTCGGTGATGTAGAGCCGCGCGCGGAGGATGTAGGGATCCGGCGAGGTCGGCCCCTGCGCGATCACCCCGTCGACGATCTCCGCCGCCTTGTCGCGGCGGCCGAGCTCGGCGTGCGTCTGAGCGAGCGCGGTGAGCGCGGTCGGGCTCTTGAGACCGAGGCCGTCGAGGTACTTGGTCGCCGCCTCGGCGATCAGCGCGAGGATGGCGCGGTCCGCGAGCGGGCTCGACGGATCGGCGTCGATCACCGCGGTGAACACTTTCACCGCCTCCTCCATCTTGCCGGTGGAGGCGAGCACCTGGCCGTGCAGATAGTCGGCGGTCGTGGCCTGGCCCTCAAGCGGGCGCAGCTTGGCGACAGCCGCCTCGGCGGCGGGCCAGTCCTTGTGTTCGATCGCGATGCGGGCGCGGGTCTCCCACGCGACCGGATACTCGGGATCGAGCTCGGTAACGGCGTCGATCAGCGCGAGCGCGCGGTTGCTGTCGCCGTTGACGTGGTAGAGCTGCGCGAGCCGCACCTGCGCCGCCTTGTTCGTCGGGGCGAGTTCGAGGAACTGGCTCAGGGTCTCGATCGCGAGATCGACGCGCCCCTGTTGCAGCAGCGCCTCGGCGAGGAGCTGGTAGACCTGCTG
>QKGW01000306.1 GCA_003250275.1 Alphaproteobacteria bacterium | reverse complement strand
GCACCGCCGCCGAGGTCACCCCGGTCCAGTCGATCGACCAGCACCAGTTCCCCGGCCGCGAGGTCACCAAGGTGCTGATGCAGGACTACGAGGACCTCGTCCACGGCCGCCTCTCCCTCGAAGCCGCCGCCTAAGGCGCTCCGAAAGCCAGGCCAGGGCGTTGCCCTGGACCCGCTGGGGCCTCGGGCCCCAGACCCCATCACTTCCAAAGAAAAAGGGCTGTCGAATGACAGCCCTTTTTCTTTGGAAACGTCCGGGAGGTTCGGAGGGTCCGCGACCCTCCGGTGGGGTTCGGGGCAGCGCCCCGACCTGACCTTAGAAGCGGCCTTCGTCGGCGGCGCGCATGTGGGCGACGCCGGCTTTGAGGTAGCCGTATCCGGTGATCATGGTGAGGAGGCCTGCGATCCAGAGGAGGATTTCGCCGATCAGGGTGACGGCGTGGCCGGGGAGGCCGCCGTCGCCGACGATGAGCACCGGCAGGGCGATCAGCTGGACGGTGGTTTTCCACTTCGCGAGCGGCGTGACCGGCATTCCGATGCGGAGTTCGGCGAGGTATTCGCGCAGGCCGGAGACGAGGATTTCGCGGCAGAGGATGACCACGGCGGGGATCAGCCCGAGGGTGGAGAAGCGCCCGAACGCGGCGAGGAAGAGGAGCAGCGCGGCGACGAGGAGCTTGTCGGCGATCGGGTCGAGGAAGCGGCCGATCGCGGAGACCTGGTTGAACCGGCGCGCGAGGTAGCCGTCGAAGAAGTCGGTGACGGCGGCGGCGGTGAAGATCGCGCAGGCGGTCCAGCGCATCGCCGGGGTGTCCCAATAGAACGTGGCGAGCAGCGCGGGGATCGCCGCGATGCGGCCAAGGGTCAAGAGGTTCGGCAGCGTCAGCATGATCGGCGGCTTGCGATGGAGGAACGGGCGCGCGGAAGCGGAATGCGCGGGGAGTGTAGACCCGCGCCGCCGCCGCTGAATAGAGAAAAATTCGTGTGAACGCGCGGCGCGGCGGCTCAGCCGGTGCCGTGGAAGTGGTCGTAGAGGCGTTGGGCGAGGGCGCGGGAGATGCCGTCGACCGCCGCGAGATCCTCGACGCCCGCCTCCGAGACGCCGCGCGCGGAGCCGAAGTGGTGCAGCAGCGCCTTCTTGCGCGCCGCGCCGATGCCGGTGATCGCGTCGAGCGGCGACTTGGTGATCGCGCGGCCGCGTTTGGCGCGGTGGGTGCCGATGGCGAAGCGGTGCGCCTCGTCGCGCAGGCGCTGGAGATAGTAGAGCACCGGGTGGGTCGGCGGCAGTTGGAACGACGCCTTGCCCTCCTGGTGGAACTGCTCGCGTCCGGCGTTGCGGTCCGGTCCCTTGGAAATGCCGACCAGCGGCACGCCGTCGACGCCGAGGTCGGCGAGGATCTCCTGCGCCGAGGTGAGCTGGCCCTTGCCGCCGTCGATCAGCACGAGGTCGGGCCAGCGGGTGCGCTCGGGGTCGTCGGCGAGGGCGCGGGCGAAGCGGCGGCGGAACACCTCGCGCATCATCCCGAAGTCGTCGTTGGTGGCGGCGTCCTTGATGTTCCAGGTGCGGTAGGCGGTCTTTTCGAAGCCCTCCGGCCCGGCGACGATCATCGCGCCGACGGCGTGCGCGCCCTGGATGTGGGAGTTGTCGTAGACCTCGATGCGCTGCGGCGGCGCTGCGAGGCCGAAGAGTTCGGCGACGTCGGCGAGGAGCTGCGCCTGGGTCGCGGTTTCGGCGAGCTTGCGCTCGGCGGCTTCGCGCGCGTTGGTCTCGGCCTGGCGCAGCAGCGCCTTCTTCGGGCCGCGCTGCGGCGCCGCGAGTTCGACCCGGCGGCGCGCGCGCAGCGACAGCGCCTCGCGCAGGAGGTCCTGCTCGGGGGCGGCGTGGCTGGTCAGCACCAGCGGCGGCGGCGGGTGCTGGGTGTAGAACTGCGCGAGGAACGCGGCGAGGATTTCCGCGTCGCTCGCGTCGCCGGTCTGAGCGGGGAAGAACGCGCGGTTGCCGGTGTGCCGTCCGGCGCGGAAGAACACCATCTGGATCGCGACGAGGCTGCCGGCGCGGTAGAGCGCGGCGAGGTCGAGGTCCTTTTCCTGGCCGAGGTCGATGTCCTGGCGCTGCTGGATCTGCGCGAGCGCGCGGATGCGGTCGCGCCACGCGGCGGCGGCCTCGTAGTCGCGGCGCTCGGCGGCGGCGCTCATCTCGGCGGCGAATTCGCGCTGGATGTCGCGGCTGTCGCCTTCGAGGAAGGCGCGCGCCTGGGCGACGAGGGCGGCGTAGGCCTCGGGCGAGATCCGCCCGACGCAGGGCGCCGAGCAGCGCTTGATCTGGTGCAGCAGGCAGGGGCGGGCGCGGTTCGCGAACATCGCGTCGGTGCACGAGCGCAGCAGGAACACCTTCTGCAGGATGGTGAGGCTCTGGTTGACCGCGAGCGCCGAGGCGAACGGGCCGAAGTACTCCGCGCCGTCGTCGCGCGCGCCGCGGTGCTTGGTGATGCGCGGCCACGGCCCCTCGCGGTCGACGCGGATGTAGGGGAAGGACTTGTCGTCGCGCAGGAGGATGTTGTAGCGCGGCTTGTACTTCTTGATCAGGTTGGCTTCGAGAAGCAGCGCCTCGGCTTCGGTGTGGGTGGTGACGATCTCCATCGACGTGGTGAACGCCACCATCCGCTGCAGGCGGATCGGCAGCTGGTCGGTGCGGGTGTAGGCGACGACGCGCTTCTTGAGGTTCTTCGCCTTGCCGACGTAGAGCACGTCGCCCTTGGCGTCGAGCATACGGTAGCTGCCCGGCGCGTTCGGCAGGGTCTTGAGCACGCCGAGGATGATCTCGGTGCCGTGGGCGAGCGATGGCGTGGCGATATCCATGGGGGAAAGGTGTCGAATGCCGCGTCGGGATGCAAGGGCGGGACGAGTCTACGAATCCGTGACATCCGGGTGACGGTCCTGTGACTCGCGGGATACACAGGCGATTTCACGGATTGTGACGGGCGGAAACCTTGTCCACGAAAGGTGTGGATAACTCTGTTGGTAATCTGTGGGGGAGAGGTCCTGCGCCAAGGCTTTCCTTGGGTCGGGACGCCTTTGCCCAAAAATCAGGCATATATGCTAACTTGTTGATTTTACTATCTAGTGGGCCTGTCAATACGAAAAAGATCGAAACCAGGGGCGAATTTGCGGTGAGACTCGAAGGGGTGTGTGTTCGGTGTCACAGGTTGTGCAAAAGTCGGACGCCGATTCGGCGTGCGGCCCCGCGCCGGGTGTAAGCCCGAGTGTGACATGCAGAAATTGGGTACTTCGCGGCTTCACGATTCCGCCATATTCGCGGAACCGGCGGCGCGGCCGCGCAAGCGACTCGCTCAGAGCTCTTCGAACGGGCTTTCGCGTTCGATTTCCACGCCCACCGACACCGCGTCGGCGAACACGTCGAGCTTTTCCACCCGCACCCGCGCGGAGCGCACGCGGGGGTCCTGCAGGCAGATGCCGGCGAGGCGTTCGGCGAGGGTCTCGACGAGGTTGACGTGGCCATCCTCGACGATGCCGCGCACCTTGGTGACGATCTGCTCGTAGCAGACCACCTTGGCGTAGTCGTCACCGATCGGCTTCGCGTCCTCGCGCACGGCGAGGTCGAGGTTGATGCGGACGCGCTGCGGCGCGGCCTTTTCGGCGTCGTAGATGCCGACCCGGCCGAGGAGCACGAGGTCGCGCACGAACACATGGCGGAGCGCTTTGTTCGCGTCGGCGATGCGCAGCGGTTGAACGACGTTCGAGGTACGGTGGTTCAAGGGATCTCCAAGCGCCCGCGCCTTGCGGGTCGCACGTTCGGGATGCCTACTCGGAAAGCGGCGCGGCGGCGCTTTCCTGCGCCCAGCCGAGGTGCTGCCCCCCGTCGAGAGCTATCATTTGACCCGTGATCGACCGCGCCGCAAGGAGAAACCGCAGCGTAAGGGCGATTTCTTCGAGGGCGGGGCCGTGGCGCAACGGCGTCTGGCGGCATTGGCGGGCGAAATCCGCGTCGCTCTGGCGCGGCGACGGTAGGGTCGGTCCGGGGCCGATGCCGACCACGCGGATGCGCGGTGCGAGGGCGAGGGCGAGGGTCTGGGTGAGGGTCCAGAGGCCGCTTTTGGTGAGAGTGTAGCTCATGAAGTACGGCGTGAGATTCCACACCCGCTGATCGAGCATGTTGACGATCACCCCGTGCGACTCGCCGGGCAACGCTTTGGCGAACGCCTGCGACAGCACCAGCGGCGCGCGCAGGTTCGGCTCGACGTGGCGGTCCCAGCTCGCGCGGTCGCCGGTGGCGGGGCTGTCCATCTCGAAGATCGAGGCGTTGTTGACGAGGCAGCCGATCGGCCCGAGTTCGGCCTGGGCGCGGCCGACGAGCTGCGCGGTGGCGGTTTCGTCGGCGAGGTCGCAGGCGAGGACTGCCGCGCGGCCGCCGCGCGCGCGGATCTCCGCGGCGAGGGCGTCGGCCTCGGCGGTGGAGGCGTGGCAGTGGATCGCCACCGCCCAGCCGTCGGCGGCGAGGGTCTCGACCATCGCGCGGCCGAGGCGTTTCGCCCCGCCGGTGACGAGGGCGGCGCGCGGGATCGCAGGATCGGGTGCGAGCATCGGGAGACTCCGTGTGCGGCGAGCGTTTTCCGACTCTCGGGCGGTCGGGCATGTGTGTCAATAATTGGGGTAGGTTTGCGTTTTCGGTATAGCCGATTCACCCAGAGTGTATAGGGTTTTGTGACGCTTCCGCGTCACGGTGGAGAGCTTTTCTGATATAGTCGGTCAACGGGCTTCGACGGTTGCATTCGATCCCCCCGGTGGCACATAAAGCCGGTCCGCAATGGGATGGAAAGCAATGACACGGGTTATCGAAGTCACGGACGTGATCCTGCGCGATGCGCACCAGAGTCTCCTCGCCACCCGCATGGCGATGGAGGATATGATCCCCGCCTGCGAGGATCTCGACAACGCCGGGTACTGGTCCCTCGAATGCTGGGGCGGCGCGACCTACGACGCCTGCATCCGCTTCCTCAACGAGGATCCGTGGGAGCGCCTGCGCACCTTCAAGAAGCTGATGCCGAAGACCCCGCTGCAGATGCTGCTGCGCGGTCAGAACCTGCTCGGCTACCGCCATTATGAAGACGAAGTGGTGCGCCGCTTCGTCGACAAGGCGGCCGAGAACGGCATGGACGTGTTCCGCGTGTTCGACGCGCTCAACGACCTCCGCAACCTCGAAACCGCGATGACCGCGGTGAAGGCCACCGGCAAGCACGCGCAGGGCACGATCTGCTACACCGTCAGCCCGGTCCACACCATTCCGGCGTTCGTCGAGATGTCGCGCGAGCTCAAGTCGATGGGCGCGGACTCGATCGCGATCAAGGATATGGCGGCGCTGCTCAAGCCCCAGGCGGCGTACGACCTGGTGCGCGGCATCAAGGCGGCGTGCGGCGAGGAAATGCCGGTGCACCTTCATGTGCACTCGACCACCGGCGTCACCATGGTGTCGCTGATGAAGGCGATCGAGGCCGGGGTGGACATCGTCGACACCGCGATCAGCTCGCTCTCGCTCGGTTCCGGCCACAACCCGACCGAGGCGCTGGTCGAGATGCTCGAAGCCACCGGCTACCAGACCCGCCTCGACATGAACCGGTTGCTCAAGGTGAAGAAGCACTTCGCCTCGGTGCGGCCGCGCTACAAGGAGTTCATGGGCGAGTTCACCGGCGTCGACACCGAGATCTTCACCAGCCAGATCCCCGGCGGGATGATCTCGAACCTCGAAAGCCAGCTCAAGGGCCAGAACGCCTCGCACCGCCTCGCGGAGGTGCTCGCCGAGGTGCCGCAGGTGCGCGCCGACTGCGGCTTCCCGCCGCTGGTCACGCCGTCGTCGCAGATCGTCGGCACCCAGGCGGTGTTCAACGTGCTGATGGGCCGCTACAAGGTGCTGACCACCGAGTTCGTCAACCTGATGCTCGGCTACTACGGCGCGACGCTCGGGCCGAAGGACCACGTCGTCCTCGCGCGCGCCAAGGAGCAGGCGAAGAAGCCGGTGATCACCGAGCGCCCCGCCGACTTGCTCAAGCCCGAGTGGTTGCACCTGCGCAATCACGCGACGACCCAGGAAGGCTTCAACGGCTCCGACGAGGACGTGCTCACCTACGCGATGTTCCCGCAGGTCGCGCCCAACTTCTTCAAGAGCCGCGCCGAGGGGCCGAAGCGTCTCGGCAAGGACCCGGTCAAGACCACCGTCGCTGCGCCGATCGTGGCCGAGGTCGACGAGGCCAAGGTCTGCCGCAGCCCGATCACCGGCGTGCTGGTGCGGATCAACGTCAAGCCCGGCGACGTGGTGCAGCAGAACACCGTGGTCGCGGTGGTCGAGGCGATGAAGATGGAAACCACGATCACCACGCCGGTCGCCGGCACGATCCGCGCGATCACCGCGCAGAAGGGCGAGGGTGTGAAGGAAAACCAGGTGCTGATGACCTTCGACTGAGGTCTGCCGCAGCGCCGCGAACCAAACGGCCGGAGCCGACGCTCCGGCCGATTTTCATGATATCCTAGCGGCGGAGGGAACGATGGCCGAGGATCTCATCATCCGCCGGGCGACGGACGCGGACGCGGAAGCGATCAGCGCGGTGATCGTGCGCGCGCTGATCGAAGTCAACGCCGCCGACTACCCGATCGACGCGATCGCCGAATTCGTCGCCGGGGCCGACCCGGCGGGGGTGCGGGCGCGGCTCGCCGCGCGCACGGTATTCGTCGCCGAGCGCGGCGGCGAGGTCGTCGGCACCGCCGGGCTGGAGGAAACCAGCTCGGGCGCCGCGCTGCGCAGTCTCTACATCCGCCCCGACCGCCACGGCGAGGGCATCGGCTCGCGCCTCCTCGAAACCGTCGAACGCATCGCCCACGCCCACGGCTACCGATTCCTCGCGGTGCCGTCGTCGATCACCGGCGAAACCTTCTACCTCGCCCACGGCTACGCCCGGGCCGACGGCCCCGGCGACGACCCCCACGTCACCATCCCGCTCGGCAAACGGCTCTGAAACGTCGCCGGGTTCACGGTTTCGGGGAGGGTGCGCGGGTTCGCGCACCCGCTATTCGTGCTAGGCTCGGAGGACGGGAAGGGATCACACCGGCACAACGAGGAGGACGACATGCCCCTGAAGCGCGGTTGTATGCAGCTCGTCGCGGACGCGCGGGCGCGGATCAAGACCATCAGCGTCGCCGAGGCGCAGGAGATGCTCGGCAAGCCCGGCATCCAGTTCG
>QKGW01000049.1 GCA_003250275.1 Alphaproteobacteria bacterium | reverse complement strand
CGCCGCGCTCAAGAGCAAGCTCGCCGCGGCCAAGACCCAGCGCGGCGATCTGCAGCGCCAGGCCGATATCCTCCAAGCCAAGATCGACGTGCTGAAGCAGGACACCTTCACCCCGCCGGCCGACAAGCAGGCGCGCCTCGACGCGCTGACCCGGGAAAAGGCCGACCTCGAAAAGCAGATCGACACCGCGATCGGGCGCTGAAGCACGCCCCGGCAAGACGTCGCCCCCGGGTCAGGCCCGGGGGCGACGTGCTTTTGGGGGCGGTGAGCGCGTCGTCTTTTCCACACCCGTCATGCCCGGGCTTGCCCCGGGCACCCATGGCGGGTTTTCAGAACGCGTGGGTGCGGCGGATCGCCGCGCCCACCGCGCTGCCAGCCGTAAAGCCGGTCGCGGCGAAGTCCTCGGCGAGCAGTTCGGCCTCGACGCGCCCGCCCTCCGCCAACTCCAGTTCCACATGCACGCGCGGTCCCGCCGCCCGCACCGCGACGACGATGGCTGCGCGCGCCTCCGGCGTGCCCGGCGGCACGAGTTCGATCTCGTGGGCGCGCACGTAGACCGCGCCTGCGGGCGTCGCGAGGCGGTTGACCGAGCCGAGAAACTCGCAGACGAACGGCGTCGCCGGGCGGGCGTAAAGCTCGGCGGGCGGCGCAATCTGTTCGAGCCGTCCGGCGTTGATCACCGCGACGCGGTCGGCGAGTTCGAGGGCTTCCTCCTGGTCGTGGGTGACGAACAGGGTGGTGTGGCCGGTGCGGTCGTGGAGCTCGCGCAGCCAGCGCCGCAGGTCCTTGCGCACCTTGGCGTCGAGCGCGCCGAAGGGCTCGTCGAGCAGCAGCACCGCCGGGTCGATCGCGAGGGCGCGGGCGAGCGCGACGCGCTGGCGCTGACCGCCCGAGAGCTGCGCCGGAAAGCGCTCCTCGTATCCCTCCAACTGCACCAGGCGGATCAGTTCGCGCGCGCGGGCGCGGATCTCGGCCTTGGACGGGCGGCTCGCGCGCGGCCGCACCGAAAGCCCGAAGCCGACGTTGTCGAGCACCGTCATGGTGCGGAACAGGGCGTAGTGCTGGAACACGAAGCCGACGTTGCGGTCGCGGGTGTCGCGCCCGGCGACGTTCACGCCGTCGAAGCGGATTTCGCCCGCCTCCAGGGTTTCGAGCCCGGCGATCGCGCGCAGGAGGGTGGTCTTGCCCGAGCCCGAGGGACCGAGCAGGGCGACGAGTTCGCCGTCGCCCACGGTCATGTCGATGCCGTTGATCGCCGGGCGTTCGCTGCCTTTGAAGGTCTTGACCGCATTGACGATGTCGATGCGCATGGGTCTACCTGCCGGGGTTCTCGGTGACCGCTTCGAGGGCGGACTTGAGCGCGAGGGTGAAGAGCGCCATCAGCGCCAGAAGCGACGCCACCGCGAACGCGGCGACGAAATTGTACTCGTTGTAGAGGATCTCGATGTGGAGCGGCATGGTGTCGGTCTGGCCGCGCAGGTGCCCCGAAACCACCGATACCGCGCCGAATTCGCCCATCGCGCGGGCGTTGCACAGGAGCACGCCGTAGAGCGCCGCCCATTTGACGTTGGGCAGGGTGACGCGGAAGAAAATCTGCCAGCCCGACGCGCCAAGGGTGCGCGCGACCTCCTCGTCGCCGCGCCCGAGCATTTCCATCGTCGGGATGAGTTCGCGCGCGACGAACGGCAGGGTGACGAACACCGTGGCGAGAACGATCCCCGGCACCGCGAAGATCACCTCGACTCCATGCGCGATCAGCCACGGCCCGATCAGCCCGTGCGCGCCGAAGAGCAGCACGTAGATCAGCCCCGCGATCACCGGCGAGACCGAGAACGGCAGGTCGATGAAGGTGACGAGCAGGCTCTTGCCGGGGAAGTCGAACTTGGTCACCGCCCACGCGGCGGCGATGCCGAAGGCGAAGTTGACCGCCACCGAGATCGCCGCGACGAGAAGGGTGAGGCGGATCGCCGCGCGCGCGTCGGGGTCGGCGAGGCCTTCGAAATACGCGCCCCAGCCCTTCGATAGCGCCTCGGCGAACACCGTGGCGAGCGGCAAGAGCAGGAACAGCCCGATCGCGGCGAGGGCGAGCGCGAGGAGCACGCGCCGGGTGGTGGCGCTTTCGCCGACGAGGGGTGAGCGGCGGGGGGCGAGCAGAGTCATCCGCCGATCCTCCGGCGCGCCCACGCCTGCAGCAGGTTGATCGTCAGCAGCAGCGCGAAGGCGGCGGCGAGCATCAAGAGCGCGATCATCGCCGCCGCCGCGTCGTTGTATTCCTCGAGCCGGATCGCGATCAGCAACGGCGCGATCTCGGAGACCATCGGCAGGTTGCCGGCGATGAAGATCACCGAGCCGTATTCGCCGATGCCGCGCGCGAGCGCCATTGCGAAGCCGGTGAGCACCGCCGGGCCGATCAGCGGCAGGACGACGCGGCGGAAGCCCGCGAACCAGCTCGCGCCGAGGGTGGCGGCGGCCTCCTCGACCTCGGCGTCGAGGGCTTCGAGCACCGGCTCGACGGTGCGCACCACGAACGGCAGGCCGACGAAGATCAGCGCGACGACGATGCCCAAGGGGGTGTAGGCGACCTTGAGGCCGAGCGGCGCGAGGCGCTCGCCGATCCAGCCGTTGGGGGCGTAGAGCGCGGCGAGCGAGATGCCGGCGACCGCGGTGGGCAGCGCGAAGGGGAGGTCGATGAGCGCGTCGACCAGCCGCCGCGCGGGGAAGTCGTAACGCACCAGCACCCAGGCGAGCAGGGTGCCGAGCACCGCGTTGACCGCCGCCGCCGCGAGCGCCGCGCCGAAACTCAGGCCGATGGCGTGCAGGGTGCGCGCGTCGGTGACGATGGCGAGCACCTCCGCGCCCGAAAGCCCGAGGGCCTTGAGCGGGATCATCGCCAGCGGCAGCAACACCACCAGCGAGAGGTAGGCGAGGGTGAAGCCGAGCGTCGGCCCGAAGCCCGGGATCACCCGCGGAGATGCGGCGCGTGCGAACATCGGCTCAGTCTCGCTTCAGCGCTTGGCGAAAATCTGGTCGAAGATCGCGCCGTCGGTGAAAAACCGCGCCTGGGTCGCGCGCCAGTCGCCGAAGCGCTCCTGCAGCGTCACCAGCTTGAGCTTGGGGAAGCGCCGGGCGTCGGCGGGGTCGGCGAACTCCGGGTGGATCGGCCGGTAGAAGTGCTTGGCGGCGAGGCGCTGGCCTTCGGGGGCGTAGAGGTAGTCGAGGTAGGCTTCGGCGACCTTGCGGGTGCCGTGCTTGTCGGCGT
This sequence comes from Alphaproteobacteria bacterium, assembly GCA_003250275.1. Classification (GTDB taxonomy): domain Bacteria; phylum Pseudomonadota; class Alphaproteobacteria; order Rhodospirillales; family Rhodospirillaceae; genus Oleispirillum. The sequence goes on along the minus strand of QKGW01000049.1, from coordinate 4,217 downwards.
TGGCGTCGATCAGCGCGACCGGCGGCTGCGCGAGAATGCTCATCGAGGGGACGACGATCTCGAACTGATCGCGGCCGAGTTCCTGTTGCGCGAGGTAGGCCTCGTTCTCCCACGAGAGCAGCACGTCGCCCAGGCCGCGCCGCACGAAGGTGGTGGTCGCGCCGCGCGCGCCGGTGTCGAGCACCGGCACGTTGCGAAAGAGCGCGGCCATGTAGTCCCGCACCTTGGCGTCGTCGCGGGCGAAGGAGTCCTCGGCCCACGCCCACGCGGCGAGGAAGTTCCAGCGCGCGCCGCCCGAGGTCTTGGGGTTCGGGGTGATCACGCCGATGCCGGGCTTGGCGAGGTCGCCCCAGTCGCGAATGCCCTTGGGGTTGCCCTTGCGCACCAGGAACACGATCGTCGAGGTGTAGGGCGCGCTGGCGTTGGGCTGGCGGGTCTGCCAATCGGCGGGGAGGGACTTGCGGATGTCGGCGATGGCGTCGATGTCGTAGCCGAGCGCGAGGGTGACGACGTCGGCCTCGAGGCCGTCGATCACCGCACGCGACTGCCGCCCCGAGCCGCCATGCGACATCGTCACGCGCACCGCGTCGCCGCCCGCACGCTTCCAATGCGCGGCGAAGGCGGTGTTGAATTCCTTGTAGAATTCCCGCGTCGGGTCGTAGGAGACGTTGAGCAGGGCGGTTTCCGCCCGCGCGGGCGGAACGGACAGGGCGAGAACTGCGGCGAGAAACCAGATACGCGCGAACCTCATGGCAGGAACCCTCCCCTCGGTTGACGTCCGGCTATTTTGTCTACTAACTTGGTAGTGATTACAAGCGCAATCCGGCGAAGCCCGGCTCCGCGCGCGGCGAAAGGACTTCACCCCGGTGATTTCGCAAAAATCCAAATACGCGCTGCGGGCGCTCCTGATGTTGGCGGAGGCCGAGGAAAACCGCCCCTGCCGGATCCCCGACATCGCCGAAACGCAGCAGATCCCGCGCAAGTTCCTCGAACAGATTCTGCTCGACCTCAAGGCGGGGGGGCTGGTGCGCAGTCTGCGCGGCAAGAAGGGCGGCTACCTGCTCGCGCGGCCGCCCGAGTCGATCTCGGTGGCCGACGCGGTGCGCACCATCGACGGTCCGATCGCGCCGCTGCCCTGCGTGTCGCGGCGGTTCTTCCACCGCTGCGAGGGCTGCCGGGGCGACAGCGACTGCGCCTTCCGCGACGCCTTCGACCGCGCGCACGCGGCCTCGCTCGAAGTCCTCGAAGGCACCTCGCTCGCGGCGGTGCGCGACGGCGCGTCGCCGGTCTAGAGGATTCCCTTTTCCCTCAGCATGTTCACCACCGCCTCGGCGTTGGCGGTGGCCTGGGCGTTGCCGTCGAGGCGGAGGTCCGGGGTCTCGGGCGCTTCGTAGGGCGAGCCGACGCCGGTGAAGTTGGGGATCTGCCCGGCGAACGCCTTGGCGTAGAGGCCCTTGGGGTCGCGGCTGCGGCAGACCTCAAGCGGGGTATCGACGAAGACCTCGAAGAACTCGTCTTCGCCTAGCAGTTCGCGCGCCATCTGGCGTTCGGAGCGGAACGGCGAGATGAACGCCACCAGGGTGATCAGCCCGGCGTCGACCATCAGCTTCGATACCTCGCCGACGCGGCGGATGTTCTCGACGCGGTCGGCGTCGGTGAAGCCGAGGTCGCGGTTGAGGCCGTGGCGGACGTTGTCGCCGTCGAGGATGGTGGTGTGGCGGCCGAGCGCGTGGAGGCGCTGCTCCAGGAGATTGGCGATCGTCGACTTGCCCGAGCCCGAGAGGCCGGTGAACCACAGCACGCAGGGCTTCTGGCCCTTGAGCACGGCGCGGGCGCGTTTGTCGACGGTCTCGGGGTGCCAGTGCACGTTGGTGGCGCGGCGCAGCGCGTGCTCGATCATGCCGCAGCCGACGGTGGCGTTGGTGTAGCGGTCGATGAGGATGAAGCGGCCGGTGCCGCGGTTGACCGCGTAGGGATCGAAGCTCACCGCCTGATCGACCGCGACGTCGCAGACGCCGACCTCGTTGAGCGCGAGCTCGGTGGCGGCGGTGCGCTCGAAGGTGTTGACGTTGATCCGGCAGTCGAGGCGGTTGATCTGCGCGCCGGCGACGGTGGTGCCGATCTTGATCAGATACTTGCGGTTCGGCAGCATCGGATCGGCGTGCATCCAGAGGATCTTGGCGCTGAACTGGTCGGCGTGCTCGGGGCGGTCGCGGGTTTCCGCGAGGGTGTCGCCGCGGCTGACGTCGATCTCGTCGGCGAGCACGAGGTTGACCGCGTCGCCGGCTTCGGCCCGGTCGAGGTCGCCGTCGAAGGTGACGATGCGCTTGACCTGCGAGACCTGACCCGAGGCGGGAACCACCACGTCGTCCCCCACCGCGATGCGCCCCGAGGCGACGGTGCCGCAGAAGCCGCGGAAATCGAGGTTGGGGCGGCACACCCACTGCACCGGCATCCGGAACGGCAGGGCGGCGGCGTCGCTGCGCGCGTCGAGGGTTTCGAGCAGGGTCATCAGCGGCGCGCCGTCGAACCACGGCATCGCGGCGCTTCCCGCGCAGACGTTGTCGCCCTTGAGCGCCGAGATCGGCAGGCAGGTGATCGAGGCGAAGCCGAGGTCCTTGGCGAAGTCGAGGTAGGCGGCGCGGATGCCGTCGAACACCTCGCGATCGTAGCCGACGAGGTCCATCTTGTTGACCGCGACGACGACGTGGCGGATGCCGAGCAGCGACACGATGAAGCTGTGGCGGCGGGTCTGGGTGAGGATGCCCTTGCGCGCGTCGACGAGGATCACCGCGGCGTCGGCGGTGGAGGCGCCGGTCGCCATGTTGCGGGTGTACTGCTCGTGGCCGGGAGTGTCGGCGACGATGAATTTGCGCGTCGCGGTCTCGAAGAAACGGTAGGCGACGTCGATGGTGATGCCCTGTTCGCGCTCGGCCTGGAGGCCGTCGAGGAGGAGGGCGAAGTCGAGGTTCTCGCCCTGCGTGCCGATGCGGCGGGATTCGGCTTCGAGCGTGGCGATCTGGTCGTCGCAGAGGAGCTTCGCATCCCAGAGCAGACGGCCGATCAGGGTGCTTTTGCCGTCGTCGACGCTGCCGCAGGTGAGGAAGCGCAGGAGGTCCTTTTCCGCGGCCATCAGAAGTACCCTTCCTGCTTCTTCTTTTCCATCGAACCGGCCTGGTCGTGGTCGATCAGGCGGCCCTGGCGCTCGGAGGTGCGCGCCGCGCGCATCTCGGCGAGGATGTCGTCGAGGGTTTCGGCGTCGGATTCGATCGCGCCGGTGAGCGGGTAGCAGCCGAGGGTGCGGAAGCGCACCTTCCTCATCTGCGGCACCTCGCCGGGGCGGAGCGGCAGGCGGTCGTCGTCGGCCATGATCAGCATCCCGCCGCGATCCACCACCGGGCGCGGCTTGGCGAAGTAGAGCGGCACGATCGGGATGTTCTCGGCGGCGATGTATTCCCAGACGTTGAGCTCGGTCCAGTTCGAGAGCGGAAACACCCGGATGCTTTCGCCTTGGCCGATGCGGGTGTTGTAGAGGTCCCAAAGCTCGGGGCGCTGGGTTTTCGGGTCCCAGCGGTGGTTGGCGGTGCGGAACGAGAACACCCGCTCCTTGGCGCGGGATTTCTCCTCGTCGCGCCGCGCGCCGCCGAACGCGGCGTCGAAGCCGTAGTGGTCGAGCGCCTGTTTGAGCGCCTCGGTCTTCATCACGTCGGTGTGCAGCGCCGAGCCGTGGACGAACGGGTTGATGCCGCGCGCGACACCGTCCTGGTTGATGTGTACCAGAAGTTCGAAGCCGATCTCCCGCGCCATCCGGTCGCGGAACGCGATCATCTCGCGGAATTTCCAGGTGGGGTGGTGTCGACGTGGAGGAATGGAAACGGTGGGGTGTCGGGGTAGAACGCCTTGCGCGCGAGGTGCAGCATCACAGACGAATCCTTGCCGATCGAATACAGCATCACCGGCTTTTCGAACGTCGCCGCGACCTCGCGGAAAATCTGGATGCTTTCGGCTTCGAGATGGCGGAGGTGGGCGGAAGCTGCGCTCGTCACGGATACCTTCCTGAGAATACGCCGTTCGACGGCGGAAAAATCATCCTATACTCATACCCTCGGGGCGTGGGCGTCACAAGCCAAGCCCATCACAGCAAGGATTTGGACGATGTTGGTCGAGGAAACCGCAATTCCCGAGGTCAAGCGGATCGTGCCCAGGGTGTTTGCGGA
>QKGW01000377.1 GCA_003250275.1 Alphaproteobacteria bacterium | reverse complement strand
GAACCACGGCGGCCCGACACGGGCGAGGAGATCGTCCTCCGGCCAGGGGGCCTCCCCCGCGGCTACCGCCGCGTGGTATTCGGGCAGGCAGCCGTAGTCCGGCAATCCGGCGCGGTGGCCGAGCAACTGACGCAGGGTGAAGGCGGAGCCGCGCAAGCGCTTGTCGAGATCGAGGCGGCCGGTTTCGGCGAGGCGCAGCGCCGCTGCGGCGGTCAGCGTCTTGGTCACGCTCCACCACGGCAGCGGCGCGGCGGAGGTTTCCATCGCCACCGCGCCGTCGGCGGTCACCAGGGCGAGCGCGGCGCTCAACTCGACAATTCCTCGCGCAGCAGTTCGAGTTCGAGCCAGCGATCCTCTGCTGCGGTGCGCTCCTCGGCGATCGCGCCGAGGCGGTCGGAGGCGGCGGCGAACGCCCCCGGATCGCGGGCGAAGAGATTGGGATCGGCGAGCTTGGCTTCGAGCTTCGCCTGCTCGGCCTCCAGCGCCTCGATCCGCGCGGGTAGCTGTTCCCACTCGCGCTGATCCTTGTAGGAAAGCTTCGCGGGCTTGCGCGGCGCGTCGGCGCGCGGCTTCGGCTTGTCCGCCGGTTTCGCCGCCGCGGCGGCCGGAGCCTTGCGCTGGCGGCGGTAGTCGGACCAGCCGCCGACGTAGTCCTCGACCTTGCCGTCGCCCTCAAGCGCCCAGATCGCGGTGGCGACGCGGTCGAGGAAATCGCGGTCGTGGCTGACCACCAGGGCGGTGCCCTCGTAGTCGGCGAGGGTCTCCTGGAGGAGATCGAGGGTGTCGATGTCGAGGTCGTTGGTCGGTTCGTCGAGCACCAGCAGGTTCGAGGGCTTGGCCAGCGCCATCGCGAGCAGCAGGCGGTTGCGCTCGCCGCCCGAAAGCGACCCGACCGGGCTCTTCGCCTGCGCGTCCTCGAAGAGAAAGTCGCGCATGTAGGAAACCACGTGGCGCGGACGGCCGCGCACCATCACCTGATCGCCGCCATCGGGGCAAAGCGTGTCCCACACGGTTTTCAGCGGATCGAGCGCGGCGCGGCCCTGGTCGAGGTAGACGACCTGAAGATTGGTGCCGAGGCGCACCGCCCCTTCGTCGGGCGCGAGTTCGCCCATCAGCAGTTTCAGCAGCGTCGACTTGCCCGCGCCGTTCGCGCCGACGATGCCGATGCGGTCGCCGCGCAGCACCCGCAACGAGGTCGGGCTCAGCACCGGGCGTCCGTCCCAGGCGTAGGCGATGGCCTCGGCCTCGATCACCAGCCGCCCCGAGGCGATGCCGCTGTCGATGCCGAGCTTGACCTGACCGATGCGCGCGCGCTGCTCGGCGCGCTCGCGCCGCAGGTCGCCGAGCGCCCGCAGGCGGCCCTGATTGCGCTTGCGGCGCGCCGAAATGCCCTGGCGCGACCAGCGCGTCTCCTCGGCGATCTTCTTGTCGAGGCGGGCGCGCTCGGCGACCTCCTGTTCGAGAATCGTCTCCGACCACTCCTCGAATGCCTGAAAGCCTTTGTCGTGGCGGCGCGCGACGCCGCGGTCGAGCCAGACCGTCTGCCGCGTCAGGCGGGTGAGGAAGGCGCGGTCGTGGCTGATCAGCACCAGGCCGCCCGCATAGGCGGCGAGCCGGTCTTCGAGCCATTCGATGGTCGGCAGGTCGAGGTGGTTGGTCGGCTCGTCGAGCAGGAGGATATCGGGATCGCCGACGAGGGCGCGCGCGATCGCGGTGCGGCGCAATTCGCCACCGGAAAGCAGCTTGGGGTCGGCGTCGCCGCGCAGGCCCATCTCGGCGATCATCGCGTCGGCGCGGAAGGCTTCCGCCGGATCGGCGAGCCCCGCCGTCACCGCCGCCGCGACGGTCGGGAATTCCGACAAGTCCGGCTCCTGCGGCAGATACGCGACCCGCGCGCCGGGCTGGACGAAGCGCTCGCCCGCATCCGGCAGGATCAGCCCGGCGGCGACCTTGAGAAGCGTCGACTTGCCGGTGCCGTTGCGGCCGACGAGACAGATCCGGTCGCCGCGCGACACCGCGAGATCGGTGCCGTCGAACAGGACCTTAGTTCCGAAGCGGAGAGACAATCCCCGCAGGTGCATCAGAGGCGGCGCCACGGCATTTCCTTTCGTTTCCCGCGCAGACATAGCCGCAACCCGGCCCCCGGCGCAAGCGGCCGGACAACAACCGCAAGGCGCAGGAAACGTCAGGTGGGAATTTGGCGCACACAGCGCGCCGCGGGGTTGATGTGTATTAGATGTCTCATGTTTTGTAATGTCGGAGTAACGCGAAAGGTCTTTTTCTCATCATTTTGCCTATTTTGTAGACAGAAAATCATTTGATTTACAGGCCGCCGTTTTTATGGTCTGCCTGTTTCCTGTGCTATGGCGACGTATGGGGGCGATTAACATGGCGAAGCTCAGGGATATTTCAATTGGTACCAAGATTTGGGGGGGATTTCTTGCCCTCCTCGGATTCTTGGTTCTGATCGCCGTAGTTGCGAATCTGCGCTTCGACGGATTGCGCGACGACATCGCCGACTATCAGGCCGTCGCCGTCGACGCCGCCAAGGTTTCCGAAATCAAGTCCGAGACCCTGCAGGCCCAGGTCCAGGCGAAGGAGTTCGCCAACCGTCCGTCCGCCGAACTCGCGGACGCCGCCCAGCACTCGGCGTCGGGCGCGCGCGAGGCGGTCAAAGCCGCGCTCTCCCACACCACCGATCCGAAGTGGCGCGCCGCGCTCGGCGAGATCGACGCGTCCCTCGTCGCCTGGAGCGCCGCGTTCGCCGAGGTCTCCGAACTGCATCTGCGGATGAGCGAAACCGCCCAGGGCTCCAACGAACGCATCGCCTTCGACCTCGAACGCAAGCTCTCCCGCCTGATCAAGGAAGCCACCGGCGAGGGCGATTCCGACATGGCGTTCCGCTTCTCGCAGTCGCTGCGTTCGCTGCTGCTCGCGCGGGTCTACTTCACCAAGTACATGGACGGCTTTTCCGACGCCAACGCCGACCGCGTCGCCCGCGAGTTCAGCGCGCTCGGGAGCGAGCTCAAGAGCGTCAAGGCGCGCCTCTACGCCGGCGACCGCCGCGACCTGCTCGAACAGATGGTCGGCCTCAGCGAGACCTACGGCGAGGGTCTCAAGACGATCCGCGCCGACGCGGTGGCGCGCCAGGAGATCGTCGCCCAGCGCCTCGACCCGCTCGGCGCCAAGACCGTCGACCTGGTGCAGCGCTTCGACACCCTCGCCGAATCGCAGAAGCAGGCGCGCGCCGAGGCGATGCGCGATCAGGCCGGCACTGCCTATACGATCGTCACCGTCACCTCGCTGGTGAGCATCGTCCTCACCCTCCTGATGGCGAAGTTCCTCTCCGGCGGCATCGCCGGACCGGTGCGCCGCATGACCGACGCGATGAAGCGCCTCGCCGACAAGGACATGTCGACCGAGATTCCGAACCGCGAGAACAAGGACGAGATCGGCGAAATGGCGCGCGCCGTTCAGGTGTTCAAAGACAACATGATCCGCGCCGACGAACTCGCCGCGCAGCAGGCCGAGACCCAACAGGAGCAGATCGCCCGCGCCGAGGCGCTCGCCCAGCTCACCCGCGGCTTCGATGGCGACGTCGGCGAAATGCTCGCCGCGCTCGCAAGCGCGGGCAGCCAGATGGAAGCCTCGGCCAAGGCGATGTCGGGGCAGGCGATCGAGGGCGTCGAGCGCGCCGCCGCCACCGCCGAGGCGGCGGACCAGGCGTCCTCGAACGTTCAGACCGTCGCCTCCACCGCCGAACAGCTCTCCGCCTCGATCGGCGAGATCAGCCGCCAGATGGAGCAGGCCGCGGTGATCGCCAACGAGGCCGCCAGCCAGTCGGAGAAGGCGAGCACGGTGATCCAGAACCTCGCCGCCTCGGCCTCGCGCATCGGCGACATCGTCCACCTGATCACCGACATCGCCGAGAACACCAACCTCCTCGCGCTCAACGCCACGATCGAGGCGGCGCGCGCGGGCGAAGCGGGCAAGGGCTTTGCCGTCGTCGCGAACGAGGTGAAGAACCTCGCCAACCAGACCGCGCGCGCCACCGACGAGATCGCCCAGCAGATCCGCGCGGTGCAGGGCGAAACCGAAACCGCGGTCTCGGTGATCGAGACGATCACCAAGCGCATCTCCGAGCTGTCCGACATCGCCGGCTCGGTCGCCGCCGCGGTCGAGGAACAGAACGCCGCGACCCAGGAAATCGCCCGCAGCGTCCAGCACGCCGCGGCGGGTGCGGGCAACGTCACCGAGAACATCCAGGTGGTCGCCCAGACCGCCGAGCAGACCGGCGCCGCCGCCGATCAGGTGCTTTCGGCGGCGAGCCAGCTGTTCGCCCAGACCGACGGAATGAAGAAGCTGGTGGAGACCTTCCTCGGCCGGGTACGCAACGCCTGACGGGTTGCGCGACCGCGCGCGCCGGTCCTATGCTCCCCCGGAACCGTTTCCGGGGGAGTTTTTCATGGTGCGCATCGTTTCCCTGGTGCCGAGCCTCACCGAACTGTGCTTCGACCTCGGCCTCGGCGGCGAAGTCGTCGGGCGCACCGACTACTGCATCTCCCCCGCCGAGGCGGTCGCGGAGTTGCCCTCGGTCGGCGGCCCCAAGACCGTCGACACCGAGGTGCTCGCCGCCCTCGCCCCAACCCACGTCCTGATCTCTCCGGAAGAGAACGGCGCGGCGGCCCCGGCGATGATCGCCGCGTGCGGGGCCGAGGCGATTTCGGTTCATCCGCTCAAGCCCGAGGACAACCGCGAGATCTACGCCCGCTTCGGCGCGGCGTTCGGCTGCCGGGCCGCAGCCGAGGCGCTCTGCGACAGGCTCGACGCAGCGCTCGCCGAAGCCGCCGCCTGCCGCAAGACCACGCCGACGCTCGCGGTGCTGCCGTTGATCTGGCGCGACCCGTGGGTAACGGTCGGGCGCGGCACCTACGTCGCGGGGATGCTGCGCGCGGTCGGCCTCGAAACCCTGGGCGTCGGCGAAGGCCTTTATCCCCGCGTCGACGACCTCGCCGCCGCCGCCGCGCGGGCGGACTGGCTCCTTCCCACCACCGAACCCTACCCGTTTTCCGAGGCCGACGCGGAGGCGATCGGCGCGGAGCTCGGGCGCGTCCGCGTCGCCCTGACCGACGGCGAGGCGGTCGCGTGGTACGGCAGCCGCGCGGTTTCGGCATTGCCGCTGCTCGTCGCGTTCAAGCGCTGGCTTCTCGACGGCGGCGCGCCACGACCCTAAATCCTTCTTCTCGAACCCGATGAGGAGACACCGGCCATGACCACCGCCACCGCAACCTTCGGCGCGGGCTGCTTCTGGGGCGTCGAAGCCCGCTTCCGCAAGCTCCCCGGGGTCAAGGAGGCCACCGTCGGCTACGCGGGCGGCACCACCGAGAACCCCACTTACCGCGAAGTCTGCACCGACCTCACCGGCCACGCCGAGGTGGTGCAGGTCGACTACGACCCCGAGACGATCGCCTACGAGCAGCTTCTCGACGCGTTCTTCGCGATGCACGACCCGACCCAGGTCGACCGCCAGGGGCCGGACGTCGGGCGGCAGTACCGCTCGGTGATCTTCGTCCACGACGCCGCGCAGGAGGCCCAGGCGAAGGCCAAGGTCGCTGCGCTCGCAAGCGCGTTCTCCCGCCCGATCGCCACCCAGGTGCAGCCGGCGGGCGCGTTCTGGCGCGCCGAGGAATACCATCAGCGTTATCTCGAAAAGAACGCGGGTCCGTTCTGCCGCTGAACGCCAGCGGCAGCCGGGCGCGCGCTGCGCGCGAGGTCAGTGGATCGTAACGTCGCCCTTGATCGGCGAGGTTTCCCAGGTCCACGACGGCTCGGCGGCGCGGAGCGCGTCCTCGAGCTCGGACCAGTTGGGCAACCCGCCGAGTTGATCGATCAACTGATCGACCAGTCCGGTCATCGTATAGGTGAACACGCCTTCGTCCCGGGAGACGGTGTTGAGGACGAGGCAGGACTCCGAAACGTCGCGCATGATCGCACCGGCGCGCGCCTCCGAGCTTTTCGGCAGCACCACGGTGATCGGCTCGCCGCTCGTCGGGTTGTTCATCGTGCTGAGAACCCGGCCGAGGACGTGCTCGCGCACCTGGTCGTCGAACACCCGCGCCGCATCCTCGCCGCCCTGGAGGACGACGACGTCGCGCAGGTGACGCAGCCCGGAGAGGATGCCCGAGATCGCCGCGTCGCGCCCCGACAGCTTGGCCGCGGTGCGCACCGAGGCGCCGATCATCCGATGGATCGTCTCTCTGGTTTGCATGTTGGACATGTCGATATCCTCCTAAAAGCGATATCCGGCCCTTGCCGCTCCGACCGCCTTCGGACGCATCGGATGAGGCTGTGCGGACGGCCCGATCGACGGCACCGATACCACACGCCTCTTATGTGGTGTTGCACCGCACGCCCGGCAATGACCCCGCCCCACCCCCCACCCGTCTCGCCCCGCGGGCGCGCGGATGCTCTCGATATTGGACTTCGCCGCCGCAGCGGGGTAAAAGGGGCGAATCCTTTACGTCGGCATCCTTTGCGGCGCTTGCCGGATGCCTGCCAAAACACATGGGAAGGCCCTGTTGAACGACACGAACGCTTCGCGCGCGGCGCTTGAAGTCACCGACCTGCACAAGCGCTTCGGCAGCATCGAGGTGCTGAAGGGCGTCTCTCTCACCGCCCGCACCGGAAACGTGATTTCGATCATCGGCTCGAGCGGCTCGGGCAAGAGCACCTTCCTCCGCTGCGTCAACCTCCTCGAATCGCCGAACGGCGGCAGCATCGCGCTCGACGGCGAGACGCTCGCGCTCAAGGAGACGCCGCAGGGCCTCGTGACCGCCGACGCCAAGCAGTTGCAGCGCCTGCGCGCGCAGATCGGCTTCGTGTTCCAGAGCTTCAATCTCTGGCCGCACATGACCATTCTCGAAAACGTGATCGAAGCGCCGATCCATGTGAAGGGCGTCGCGCGCAAGGACGCGGTCGCCGCCGCCGAGGCGCTTCTCGAAAAGGTCGGCCTCGCGGAGCGCCGCAACTTCTACCCCAACCATCTCTCGGGCGGGCAACAGCAGCGGGCGGCGATCGCCCGCTGTCTCGCAATGGAGCCCAAGGTGTTGCTGTTCGACGAGCCGACGAGCGCGCTCGATCCCGAACTCGTGAACGAGGTGCTGCAGGTGATCCGCGGCCTCGCCGAGGAGGGCCGCACCATGCTCATCGTCACCCACGAGATGCGCTTCGCCCGCGAGGTGTCGAGCCA
>QKGW01000148.1 GCA_003250275.1 Alphaproteobacteria bacterium | reverse complement strand
ACGCGAACGAGAGGATCGTGGTGCCGATGAAGGTCAGCGCGAATTTTGCGCCGGGCGACCAATCCTCGCCGTTCATCAGCACCGTCAGCGCCACCAGGATCGGCGTGTGGAAGACGTAGACGCCGAAGGCATTGTCGGAGAGGAAGCGAGTCGCACGCGTGGCCGCGCTCACGTGCTTGCGGTAGAGCGACAGCAGCGCGACGCCGACGAACACGCAGACCAGCGATTCCCACAGGGCGTAGACGGCGCTCTGCCAGGTGCCGTTGCCGAGATAGAGCCAGTTGCCGCGCCCCGTACCGGTAATCGTGGACAGCGCTAGCCACGCGGCGGGCAGGCCGAGCGCCAGCGCCCAACCGATCCACGGGCGCCACTCCGGAACGCGGGCGAGCGCGTCCTGCCGCGCCGCCGCGATTCCCGCCCAGAACAGCACCACGTACTGCGCGAAATAGCAGAGCTGCATGTTGAGGACGCTCGTGCCGATCGGCAGGACCGTGCGGATGGCGTAGGCGCACGCCGCGACGATCAGCCCCAGGCCGGCCAGCCCGGCGGCGCTCGCGGGCAGCGGCGGGCGCAGCGAGATGCCGAGGCGGCGCGCGAGGGCGTAGATCAGCGAGAAGATCAGCAGCGCGAGAACGAACCACATCGGGCCGCTGCCGGAGAGGAAATACGTGGTCGGCAGGTAGCCGAACAGCCATCCTTTCCAGAAGCCCTGCGGCCAGAGCCGCATCAGGTAACAGATGATCAGCGGCTGGACGACCGCCATGAACAGCAGCGCGGGAATGCCGAGGCGGATCAGGCGTTCGCGCACGAAACCGGCGATGCCGCGGCGGTCGCACGCGGGTGCCGCGAACAGTCCGGCGAGGAAGAACAGCAGGCCCATGAAGAACGCCTGCGACGTCGCCTCGAAGGCGAGAAAGAGATGGGTTTCGAGCGGCGACGGCTGGCGCGGATCGTAGACGTACCAGGGGCCGAGGTGGCTGTAGGGGATCGCCGCGTGCACGCCGAGGACCAGGAGGATGACGCTCCAGCGGAGGTTGTCGATGTCGGCGAGGCGAGGGCGGGCGGTAGGCATGGCGGCGGCCGGCGTTGGAGACCCCGCCAGTGTACGCCCGGCGGTGCGGCGAGGGGAGGGGTGCGGATGGCGCAAAAGACAGCACAAAAATTGTGCATTCGATTCAGATGACTTTTTATTGTGCGCATCGGAAAAATTATGATATTTATCCGGATAAATTCACCCCATCCGGAGATTGGGCCCGATGCCGCCGCGTCCTCTGCGCCGCACCAAGCTTTCGGACATCATCGTTCAGGACGTGAAGCGCCTGATCGTCGCCGAATGTCTTGAGCCCGGCGACCGGGTGCCGAGCGAGCCGGAGCTGATCGCGCAATACGGCTGCTCGAAGGGCACGGTGCGCGAGGCGTTGAAGGCGCTTCAGGTCGAGGGGCTGGTGACGATGCGCACCGGTCCTGGCGGCGGCGCCTACCTCGCCGACGCCGACCCCGAGCCCGCCTCGCGGATGCTCCGCAACTTCCTGCATTTCCGCCATCTCGACGGCGAGGGCGTCTACCAGATCCGCAAGGTGGTCGAGCCCGAGCTGGCCGCGAGCGTCACCGGCAGGCTCACGCCGGAACGGTTCGCCGCACTCGAGGACAACGTCGCCGAGTGCAGCCGCCACCCGGAGACCGAGGAGGAGCAGCACCGCCAGCGCATCCTCGAACTCGAATTCCACAACATCCTCGCCGACGCCTGCCCGAACCCGCTGCTCGCGTTCATCGGCCGCTTCCTCAACGAGATGCTGCGCGATCTCGTGGTGCTGAAGAAGGCCTACGTGCCCGAGCGCCACCAGTTCGGCGATTCGAACGTCGGCTACCACCGCCTGCTGCTCGCCGCGTACCGCGAAGGCGATGCCGCGCGTGTGCGGGCGATCATGCTTGCCCATATGCACGATGCGGAGCGCCACATGTCGGCGCTCGAGGGCGAGATGGCCAATTCGTTCCTTCTGGAATTCCCCGGCCGAGAGGCCTCAAGGGGCGTGTAGGGTTCACGATCCAAACAAACGAGAGGCTTCCCATGAAACGTCGTTCCTTCCTCAAGACCGGTCTCGCCGCGACCTCGATGCTGGCGGCCCCCGCGATCCTCAAGCCCGCGTTCGCCGCCGCGCCGGTGACGATCCACGGCCTGAAATCGGTGTCGGGCGCGTTCGCGAGCTACGGCAAGTTCGCCGAGATGGGCTCGAAGCTCGCGGTCGAGGACTTCGGCCCGGTGCTCGGCGCCAAGCCCGCCTACGTCACCATCGATACCGAAGGCAACGCCGGCAAGGCGGTGCGCAAGGTCCAGGAAGCGATCCAGCAGCAGGGTGCGAAGTTCTTCCAGGGCTGCACGCTCTCCTCGACCGCGCTCGCGGTAGGCAAGGAAGTCGCCAAGGGCGGCGGCGTGTTCATGACCCCGGCGGGCGCCGACGAGATCACCGGCACCGAGTGCAATTCGGCGACCTTCCGCTGGACGGTTCCGACCTACGGCGCGATCCACCAGACCGTGCGCCCGCTCGCCAAGGAACTGCCGAAGAAGAAGAAGTGGTACACGATCACGCCGCAGTACGTGTTCGGCGAGGCGCTGCTCACCGCCGCCAAGGACCTGTTCAAGGAACTCGGCATCGAGCACGTCGGCAACAGCTACCACTCGACCCAGGAGCAGGAGTTCTCCGGCTACCTCACCAACGCGATGGCGGCCCAGCCCGACGTGCTGCTGATCCTCAACTTCGGCGGTCAGGCCTCCAACTGCCTGCGTCAGGCGATCAACTTCGGCATCAAGCAGCAGATGACCATCCTCGTCGCCTGGACCGCCGGTCTCGACTGGTTCCAGTCGCTCGGGCCGGAAATCCTCGAGGACGTCTACCTCGGCGCGCAGTACTGGCACCAGGTCGATACCCCGATGAACAACGCGCTGGTGAAGCGGGTGAAGGAAGCCTACGGCATCACCCCGAACTATCCGCTCGCCGCCGACTACATCTCCACCACGGTGATCCTCGACGCGATCAAGAAGGCGGGCTCCACCGACGGCAAGGCGGTCGCCAAGGCGATGGAGGGGATGTCCTACGACGGCCCGACCGGCAAGGAGACGATCCGCGCCCAGGACCACCAGGTGATCAAGGACTACTACCTGCTGAAGGGCAAGGCGAAGTCGGCGATGAAGGACCCCGACGACTACGCGACCCTGATCTCGTCGGGCAAGTCGTTCCCCGAGGGCGACAAGATCCTCTGCAAGATGGCCTGATCCACCGATCCCGCCGGAGCGGCCCTCGGGCCGCTCCGGGTCTCTCGTCCCGAGGCGCTCATGCTCAATCTCTACCTCTTCCAGATCCTCAACGGCCTCGGGTTGGGAATGATCTATTTCCTGATCTCGGTGGGCCTCACGATCATCTTCGGCCTGCTGAACTTCGTGAACTTCGCCCACGGCGCGTTCTTCATGCTCGGCTGCTACCTCTGCTATTCGCTGCTCGCGGCGACCGGGCAGTTCTGGCTGGCGCTGTTCGTCGGGCCGCTCGCGGTCGCGGCGCTCGCCTGGGGCGCGGAGAAGATCCTCATCCGCCGCGTCTACCACCTACCGCACACCTTCCACATCCTCATCACCGTCGGCGTCGCGCTGATCCTGCAGGAGGGCGCGATCATCATCTGGGGGCCGATCGGCAAGAGCATCCCGATGCCCGACGTGCTCCAGGGCGTGGTGATCATGGGCAAGTTCGCGTACCCGAAATACCGCCTGTTCCTGATCCTGTTCTCGGCGGTGATCGGCTTTCTGCTCTGGCTGCTGCTGGAGCGCACCCGTTTCGGCGCGCTGGTGCGCGCGGGCTCCGAAAGCACCGAGATGGTCTCGCTGCTCGGCGCCGACATCTACAAACTGTTCTCCCTGACCTTCGCCCTCGGGGTGGGGCTCGCCGGGCTCGCCGGCGTGCTCTCCGGCCCGATCCGCGGCGCGCATCCGTTCATGGGGCCCGAGGTGCTCGGCATCGCCTTCGTCGTGGTGGTGATCGGCGGCATGGGCTCGTTCGGCGGCGCGCTCGTGGGCGGCCTGCTGATCGGTCTGGTGCAGAGCCTGATGACCACGATCTGGCCCGAGGGAGCGAGCCTGATGATTTACGGCGCGATGGCGGCGGTGATTTTGCTCAGGCCCTACGGCCTGTTCGGGAGGGCCTGAAGATGCTGCGTCTTCCCGATCCCAAGGCCGTGTGGGGCGGCACCACCGTCGCGGTGCTGGCGGTGCTGATTCTGCTGCCGATCGTCCTGCCCTCGGCGACCCTCGCCACCGAAATCGTGATTTTCGCGATGGCGGCGCTCGCCTGCAACCTGCTGCTCGGCTACGGCGGCCTGCTGTCGTTCGGCCAGGGGCTGTTCTTCGGCGCGGGCTCGTATCTCGCCTCGCTCGCGATGATCCACGGCCACCTCGGCCTGATCTCGGCGCTTCTCGTCGCGATCGCGGCGGGGGCGGCGATCGCCACCGCGGTCGGCTGGCTCGCGATCCGCCGCACCGGCATCTACTTCGTGATGCTCACCCTCGCGCTCGCGCAGATGGGCTACTTCCTCGCCTACACGCTCGCGGACTGGACCGGCGGCGACAACGGCCTGCTCGACGTGCCGCGCCCGCCGCTCGCGCTGTTCGGCATCACCCTCGCCGATCTCCACGGCGCGGGGGCCTACTACGCCTTCGTCGCGGCGCTGTTCTTCCTCGTCTACATCGGCGCGCGGCGGGTGATCGACAGCCCGTTCGGCAGCACTCTCGTCGCGATCCGCGAGAACGAGACCCGCGCCGCGGCGGTCGGCTTCGATACCCGCCACTACAAGATGCTCGCCTTCACCCTCTCGGGCGCGGTGACCGCGCTCGCGGGCGCGCTCTACGCGATGCTGATCAACTTCGTGCCCCTCGACAACGTCGCGATGCAGATGTCCGAGAACATCGTGATCATGACCGTGATCGGCGGCACCGGCTCGCTGTTCGGTTCGTTGCTCGGTGCGGGCACCTTCGTGCTGCTCGGCGAAATCCTCTCGGCGATTTGGCCGCGCTGGCCGCTTCTGCTCGGCGTCGGCCTGATCCTTCTGGTGATGTTCCTGCGCGGCGGCCTGTGGGGCGGCGTCGAATCGCTGCTCGCGCGGCGCAAGGAGGCGGCGGAATGAGCGGCTACATTCTCGAAACCCGCGATCTCGCGCTCGCCTACGGCGGCTTCCGCGCCGTCGACGGGGTCAGCCTGCGGGTCAAGGCGGGGACCATCCACTCGGTGATCGGGCCGAACGGCGCGGGCAAGACCTCGCTGTTCCACTGCCTCACCGGCGGCCGCCGCCCGACCGAGGGCGACATTGTCTTCGACGGCCAGGAGATCACCCGCCGCCCGGCGCACGCGCGCGTCGGCATCGGCATGGCGCGCAGCTTCCAGGTCACCAGCCTGTTCCAGAACCTGAGCGTGCGCGAGAACCTTCGCCTCGCGAGCCAGGGGCGCGACGGCGACCGCGCGCTCGCGTTCTGGCGCTCGGTCGCGGCGGGCCGGGCGCATATCGAGCGCGCCGAGCGGATCATGGAGCGCCTCAACCTCACCGCCAAGGCCGACACCGCGGCGGGCGACCTCTCGCACGGCCAGCAGCGCGTGCTCGAAGTCGGCATGGCGCTGTGCGGCGAGCCGAAGCTGCTGCTTCTCGACGAGCCGACCTCGGGCATGGGCATCGACGACATTCCGGTGATGACCCACCTGATCGCCGAACTCGGCAAGGACCACACGGTGATGCTGATCGAGCACAACATGGGCATCGTGATGAGCATCAGCGACACGATCACGGTGATGAGCCGCGGGCAGATCCTCGTCGAGGGCAAGCCCGAGGCGGTGCGCGCCGACGAACGGGTGCGCGCGGCCTATCTCGGGGAGGCGGGCTGATGGCGCTCTTGGAAGTCGCGGAAATCCATTCCTTCTACGGCAAGAGCCACGTCCTCGAAGGCGTTTCGCTCGAAATCGGCGAGGGCGAGCTGATCACGCTCCTCGGCCGCAACGGCGCGGGCAAGACCACCACGCTCCGGAGCATCTCGGGGATCGTGCGGCCGAAGTCGGGCGCGATCCGCTTCGAGGGCAAGGACATGATCGGGCGGGAGATCTACGAGATCGCCCGCGCCGGGATCGCGCTGGTGCCCGAGCATCGCGGCATCTTCGGCCTGCTTTCGGTCGAGGAAAACCTCCGCATCGCGGTGCGCGACGGCTGGTGGAAGCTCTCCGACGTCTACGACCTCTTCCCCCGGCTCTACGAGCGCCGCCGCAACGGCGGCAACGCGCTCTCGGGCGGCGAGCAGCAGATGCTCGCGATCGCCCGCGCGCTCTTGAACAACCCCAAGCTCCTGCTCCTCGACGAACCCACCGAAGGCCTCGCGCCGGTGATCGTCGACGAGATCGTCAAGGTGCTGATCGACATCAAGCGCACCGGCATGTCGGTGCTTCTGGTCGAGCAGAACCTCGCGGTGTGCGAAAAGCTCGCCGACCGCCACTATGTCCTCGAACAGGGCCGGATCGCCTATGCCGGCAGCGCCGCCGAATTCGCGGCGGATCATTCGGTGCGGGACCGCTACCTCGCGCTGAACGGCTGAACGAAAGGAAGCCAAATGTCGAATACTCCGCTCGCCAACCTCGCGGTCGATGGCGATCGCCTCTGGCAATCCCTGATGGACCTCGCGCAGATCGGCGCGACGCCGAAGGGCGGCGTTGCCCGCCTCGCGCTCACCGAACTCGACGGGCAGGCGCGGCGGTTGTTCATCGGCTGGTGCGAGGCGGCCGGGCTCGCCGTCGAGGTCGACGCGATCGGCAACATCTTCGCCCGCCGGCCGGGCCGGAACCCGGACCTGCCGCCGGTGATGATGGGCTCGCACATCGATACCCAGCCGACCGGCGGCAAGTTCGACGGCTGCTTCGGCGTGATGGCGGGGCTCGAAGCGATCCGCACCCTCAACGACCTCGGGATCGAGACCGAGGCCCCGGTCGAGGTGGTCGCCTGGACCAACGAGGAAGGCTCGCGCTTCCCGCCGTGCATGATGGGCTCGGGAGTGTTCACCGGCCAGTTCGGCCTCGCCGAGACGTTGGCGAAGGTCGACGACGAGGGGCTTTCGGTCGGCGACGAACTGAACCGCATCGGCTTCGCCGGGCCGCGCGCGGTCACCGGGCATCCGGTCGGCGCGTATTTCGAGGCGCACATCGAGCAGGGGCCGGTGCTGGAGGACGAAGGCACGACCGTCGGCGTGGTGATCGGCACCCTCGGGCAGAAG
>QKGW01000441.1 GCA_003250275.1 Alphaproteobacteria bacterium | reverse complement strand
GATGTCGTCGTCGTCGTCGACGTAGGCGAGGCGTTCGAGCTGCATTCTGCCGCTTCCCCGACTGGCTTAGATTCGCATTCTGCAAAGCAAAATGCATCTTTCCGCGCGGACGCGCCACTGTTTTGCAGTCCGCGGCGCGGCGCGGCGCACACGCGGCTACGCGCCCGGACCGGGTTGCGGCGGTTATCCCGTTGGTTTTCGAATGGTCATTCATTACAAGGCTTAGAGCCGCGCGCCATCGCCCGGAGTGGCATCCGAAATGCAAAAGGTGCGATTATCGCCTATGGAAAGTATGCCTCATGATACCGGCGGAACCAGTGGACGACGAAGTCGCGGCGTTCAACGACTCTTTCGATCAGTATCCGTTTCCGACCCTGCAACTGGGTGGCGACGGCGCGATCCGTCACGCCAACCCCACCGCCCGCGACCTCGCCGCCCGGCTTGACGGCGGCCTCCGGGCGATGCTGCCGCTCTACCACGTCACCTACATGGCCGAGGCGCGCAAGCGGCC
The DNA here is from genome assembly GCA_003250275.1 of Alphaproteobacteria bacterium. Classification (GTDB taxonomy): domain Bacteria; phylum Pseudomonadota; class Alphaproteobacteria; order Rhodospirillales; family Rhodospirillaceae; genus Oleispirillum. The sequence continues at coordinate 1,373 of QKGW01000441.1, read as the reverse complement.
GGAAACCACGATCACCGCCTGCACCCGCGCCTACGACACCGACACCGTGATGCAGTGGAGCTACCGCGCCGACGCGAACGCGGACACCGTGATGATGTTCGCCGCCGACATCAGCAGCATCTCGCAGTTCGCCGATACCCTCGCGGAATCCCACGACCGCCTGCTGCGCTCCGAGACCCTGCTGCGCCGTTTCATCGACCACGTGCCGCTCGCGGTGGCGATGTTCGACCGCGACATGCGCTACCTCCTGGTCAGCCGCAAGTGGCGGCAGGATTTCGACTTCCTCCCCGACGACCTCGTCGGCAAGCCGCACTACCAGTACATTCCGCCATCGGAAGACTCCCGCGCGCGCCACACCCGCGCGCTCGCGGGACAGCCGACCTCGCCGGTCGAAATCGCGTTCATCCGCCCCGACAGCGGCGCCACCGAATGGCTGCGCACCCAGGCGTTGCCGTGGCGGCGCGACGACGGCGAGATCGGCGGCATCCTGATCTTCTCGGAGACGATCACCGCGCAGAAGATCGCCGACGCCGAACGCGAGCGCCGGCAGCAGCGGCTGCGGGTGCAGCAGAAGATGGAGGCCCTCGGCACCCTCTCCGCCGGGATCGCGCACGAGATCGGCTCACCGGTGCAGTACATCAGCGACAACCTCGACTTCCTCGACGCCGCCGCCTCCGACCTCATCGATCTGATCGCCACCTACCGCGCCGCGCTCGACGGCGCGGCGGTTTCGGAGGATGCGCGCCGCCGCGTCGCCGAGGCCGAAGCGAGCGTCGACCTGCCGTTCCTGCGCCGCGAGTGCGCCTCCGCCGCCGCCCAGGCGCGCGCGGGCGTCGAAACCGTGACGCGCATCGTCGGCGCGGTGAAAACCTTCGCCAATCCCGGCGGCGGCGAACCCGCGCCTTCGGACATCAACGCGGTGATCCGCGACGCGCTCCTCCTTTCGAGCACGCGCTGGAAGCCGGTGGCGCAGGTCGAGACCGACCTCGACGCCACCCTGCCGACGGTGCTCGCCCACGCCGATCAGCTCGGTCAGGCGCTGCTCAACATCCTCATCAACGCGGTACAGGCGGTGAGCGACGCCAACCGTCCCGGGCGCATCGCGATTTCGACGCGCGACCGCGGCACCCACGTCGAGATCCGTATCGAGGACAACGGTATCGGCATCCCGCAAAGCCGCATCGGGCGGATCTTCGAGCCGTTCTTCACCACCCGCGGACCGGGTTGCGGCAGCGGCCAGGGGTTGAGCATCGCGCACGCGATCGTCGCCCGGGCGCACGGCGGCGACATCGTCTGCGAGAGCGAGGCGGGGGTCTACACCCGCTTCATCGTCACCCTGCCCTACCGTTCGACGGCGAGCCAGGAGGCTTTGA
>QKGW01000497.1 GCA_003250275.1 Alphaproteobacteria bacterium | reverse complement strand
GGTAGGCGAAGTTGTAGCCGTTCGCCTCGGCGGTCATCGGCGCGTTCATTCCACCGTCTCCTCGGTGCGGGCGGGCTTCACCGCGCGGCGGAGCGCGCGGACGTTGACGAGTTCGCCCTGAAAATCGACGTAATGCGGCAGCTTGAGGTGCTGGAGGAAGCCCGAGGCCTCGACGTTGTCGGTGTGACCGAGCACGAATTCCTCGTCCTGCGCCGGGTAGCGGCGCTCTTCGTCGAATTCTCCGGCGCGCAGCGAACGGTCGACGATCGCCATCGACATCGCCTTGCGTTCGTTGTGCCCGAAGGTGAGGCCGTAACCCCGGGTGAATTGCGCGGGCTGGCTCTTCGAGCCTTTGAACTGCGAGATCATCTGGCATTCGGTGAGCTCGATCCGGCCGATCACGATCGGGAAGCCGAGTTCCTCGGGCGTGATCTCGACCTCGACCTCGCCGACGCGGATTTCGCCCGCGAACGGGTGGGTGTTGCCGAAGCCGCGCTGCGAGGAATACGCGAGGCCGAGGACGAAGCCCTCGTCGCCGCGCGCGAGGTTCTGCAGGCGCACGTCGCGCCCGGCGGGGAATTCCAGCGGCTCGCGCGTGAGGTCGCCGACCTCGGCGTCTTCGGGCGCGGGCGCGTCGCCCTCGATCAAGCCTTCGTGCCCGAGGATGTCGACGACGCGCGGCATCGGTTCGGTGCCCGCTTCGGCCTCCTGCGTTTCGGGTGCGGCCGCGCCGTCGAGCAGGGTGAAGTCGAGCAGGCGGTGGGTGTAGTCGAAGGTTGGGCCGAGCACCTGGCCACCGGGAATGTCCTTGAACGCCGCCGAGATGCGGCGCTTCGCCTGCATCGCCGCGGTGTCGACCGGGGCGGAGACGGCGAGGCGCGGCAGAGTGGTGCGGAACGCGCGGAGGAGAAAGATCGCCTCCACCGCGTCGCCGCGCGCCTGCTTGAGCGCGAGGGCGGCGAGTTCGGGATCGAAGAGCGAGCCCTCCGCCATCACCCGGTCGACCGCAAGCGTCATCTGCTCGCGGATCTGCGCGACGGTGAGTTCGGGGATCGCCCGGTCGCCGCGCCGTTCCTCGGCGAGCAGGGCGTGGGCGTTGTCGATGGCTTTCTCGCCACCCTTTACCGCGACGTACATGAAGCCTCCGTGGCGATGCGGACCGCACGCGGCAGTCCGACGATCTGGCGCGGGTCGATGAACACCATGTCGAGGCCGGTGGGGAAGCCGGCGTTGATGCGCGCGCGCTGCGTCCACAGGGCGGGGGGCGCGCCCGCGATCTCGAAGGTTTGGCGTTCGGGAATGCCGGGGCCCGCGGCGCTCGCCGCCGCGCCGCCGGTCACCGCGGAGGTCTGGATCAGCAGGGTCGCGGCGCGGTCGGGGTATTCCGGCGTGCCGACGTGATAGGCGTCGAGGGTTCTCGCCGCGTCGGCGATCGCCAGCACAGCGAAGGCGGCCTCGCCGGGGTGCGCGGCGATCGGGCAGCCGCAGTGGAAGGACAGGAACTGGCGCACGTCGGGGGTATCGATTTCGCCCTCGAGCCAGACCTGGGTGTCGATGTCGAGCAGCGCCAGACACAACGCGGCGGTTGTCGGGTGGAGCGGCGCGGGGGCCACCGACAATAGCCCGCGCAGATCCTGCGGGCGTCCGGGGTAGCTGAGCGCGGTGAGCACGCGGCGGAAGCAGCGCTGCGCGTCGCGCACCGGATCGGCGAAACCGGGCGAGGGAATGTGCGGCAGCGTCGCGTCGCCGTGGGAGGGGAAGGGGATCATCGGCCTCAATCTCCTCGAACCATGGTGAAGAAGTCGACGCGCGTCGCCGCCACCTTGCGGTCCGCCGCGGCGTCGCGCGCGGCGAGGGCTTCGGCGAGCGGGGCGAGCAGGTCGCGTT
>QKGW01000136.1 GCA_003250275.1 Alphaproteobacteria bacterium | reverse complement strand
TTGGCGACGCCCATCACGTTGTAGTGCGGGATGAACTTCTCGGAGCCGTAGTAGGTGAGGGTGAGCAGGCTGCCGCCCTCGCTCATCAGCGGCTGGGCGCGGCGGCACACGTCGGTGAACGAGTACACCGAAATGTGCATGGTGTTGGCGAAGTTCTCGGGCGTGACGTCGTAGTACTTGCCCTTGAGCGCTTCCTTACCGGCGAACGCGATGGCATGGACGACGAAGTCGAGCTTGCCCCACCTCTCGGCGATGCCCTCGAACAGCGCGTCCATGCTCGCGGCGTCGGTGACGTCGCACGGGAGCAGGAAGTCGGAGTCGAGTTCGGCGGCAAGCGGCGCGACGCGCTTCTTGAGGGCTTCGCCCTGGTAGGTCAACGCGAGTTCGGCGCCATGGGTATGGCAGGCCTTGGCGATGCCCCAGGCGATCGAAAGGTTGTTCGCGACCCCCATGATCAGGCCCTTCTTACCGGCCATCAACGGTGCGACTGTCATAGATATCCTCTTGATAGAATAAGCAAAGACGCCAAAATCCTCGAAGGGCATATATGCCCAACGGGGTGTTTCGGGCGGAAAAGCGGGCGTATCCTACACGAAACCCATGGGGTGGCAAAGGGGAACGGGATGAGCGAAACCAAGAGTGCGGAAGGTCTGCGCGGCCGCATCGATGCGGGACGGGCGTGGATCGAGGCCCATTTGCCCGCGGTCAACTTCCTGATCTACGCGTTCGAGCGCGGTCAGCGCGACCAGTTTCTCCGCGTCGCCGCGTCGTTGAGCTACACCTCGCTGCTCGCTTTGGTGCCGCTGCTCGCGATCGCGGTGGCGACCTTCGCGGCGTTTCCGGCGTTCTCGGGCGCGCGGGTGCAGCTCGAGGAATTCATCTCAAGCTCGATGCTGCCCAACGCCGGGATGTCGGTGCACACCTACCTGCAGCAGTTCATCAACGCCACCGGCAAGCTCACCACCGTCGGCGTGGTCGGCCTCGGCGTCACCGCGATCCTGATGCTCACCACCATCGAGACCGCGTTCAATGCGATCTACCGCGTCGCGCAGCCGCGCCCGAAGGTCGCCTCGGTGCTGATGTACTGGGCGATCATCACTCTCGGGCCGCTGCTCGCGGGGGCCTCGCTCTCGCTTTCGGGCAGCCTCACCCAGGTGCGCGACGCGATCACCGGCGTCACCCCGCACGAGGTCTCGTTCCTCATCCGCTGGGGCAACAGCGCGCTGTTCTCGTTCCTGTTCTTCACCGTGCTCTTCGAACTCGTGCCGAACCGCTCGGTGGCGTGGAAGGATGCGGCGATCGGCGGTGCGGTTTCGGCGGTTCTGTTCGTTGCGCTGCGCAGCGGCTTTTCGCAGTTCCTCGTCAACGGCGAGACCTACCGCACCCTCTACGGCGCGCTCGCGGTGATCCCGCTGTTCCTGATCTCGATGTATCTCTCCTGGGCGGTGGTGCTGTTCGGCGCGGTGATGACCGCGGCGCTGCCCGAGTGGCGGGCGAAGCTCGCCTCGCGCAACGCGCCGAAGGGCTCGGGCGCGCGTCTCGGGATGTCGCTCGATCTCCTCGCCAAGCTGCGCGAGGCGCAGAAGTCGGGCGACCGGGTGCACCGCAAGGAGGTGCTCTTGAGCGTCGCCGCGGCCGAGGCGCAGATCGACATCGTGATGAAACAGCTTCACGACGGCGGCTTCGTGGTGCGCGACGAGAACGGCCAGTGGCTGCTCGCCCGCGACCTCGGCGAGACGCCGATGTCGGAACTGCTCGGTGCGCTCGGCATCGGCTGGGCGGGCGCCGCGCCGACGCAGCTGCCGCAGGCGTGGCTGCCGGTCCTCGGCGACGCGGTGAACGCCTCGTTCGCCGCCGAGGGCAAGATCTGGGACGTGCCGGTGCGTC
>QKGW01000359.1 GCA_003250275.1 Alphaproteobacteria bacterium | reverse complement strand
TCAAACAAGGGAGAAACCAATGAAACTTCAAACCGGAACCGCGGTCGCGGCTGCTGCCGGTATGCTGCTGCTGAGCGGCTGCGCGTGGGACGTCGCCGGCACCGAAAAGATGCCGAACCAGGGCGATGCGTTCGCCAAGGCGCTGCAACAGCAGTACATCGAGCGCGCCAAGTTCGAGGTGCACGAGGAAGACTGGATCTCCGTCGACTTCTTCACCAGCCGCGCGCAGATGGCCGCGGAAGGCAAGCCGCCGATGCTGCAGAACCCGTCCGAACGCCATCTCGCCACCAATCAGGCCGAAATCGCCGCGGGCTACAAGCGCCTCTCCGAAGCGCTCGCCGCCGGCGCCGCGAAGTCGGCTCCGCTCGCCTGCGCCCGTTCCCAGGCCTGGTTCGAGCACTGGATGGAACAGTCCGAGGAAGGCCACCAGCCGAACGACATCGCCTGGACCCGCGGCGAATTCATGAAGGCGGTTCCGGATTGCGCGGTCGCCCCGGTGAAGCAGCCTGCGGCGGCTCCGGCCCCGGCCGGCGAGTCGGTGTGGCGGATCTTCTTCGCCTTCGACAAGTCCGCCCTGACGCCTGAGGCCAAGACCTTCGTCGACCGCATCGTCACCGCCTACAAGGCGCAGATGCCGAAGGCGGTGCAGGTGACCGGCCATGCCGACGCCTCCGGCCCGAACGAGTACAACCAGAAGCTCTCCGAGCGCCGCGCCAACACCGTCGTCAAGGCGCTGAACGCCAAGGGCGTCCCGGCCGCGGTGGTGCACGAGAAGGCCGTCGGCGAGACGATGCTGCCGAAGCCGACCGCCGATGGCGTGAAGGAAGCGGAGAACCGTCAGGTCACCGTCACCTTCGTGAAGTAATCGGGTTCCCCGAGAACCGAAACAAAAAGGCCCGGAGCGATCCGGGCCTTTTTGCGTCAGCGGGCGTGTTCGGCGCGCCAGCTCTCGATCAGGAAGCGCGCGATCGAATCCCGCCGCGGCAGGCGGAGCGGCGCACCCTCCTCCTCCCAGTCGGCGGCCAGGGCGAGGTCGTCGATGGTCAGCCAGCGCGCCTCCACCACCTCGACGCCGTCGGGCCGGGGCGGCGCGAAGCGGCCGTGCGCGGTGAAGCCGAGCATGATCGACGAGGGGAACGGCCACGGCTGCGAGGCGCGGTAGGTCACCGCGTCGACGACGATGCCGACCTCCTCGCCGAGTTCGCGCGCCACCGCCTGTTCGAGGGTCTCACCGATCTCGACGAAACCCGCGAGGGTCGAGAACACCCCCTCGGGGAAGCGCGCGTTGTGCCCGAGCAGGCACACCGGGCGGCCCGCGTCGTCGACGCTCTCGACCAGCATGATCACCGCCGGATCGAGGCGCGGATAGTGGCTGCGCCCGCACGCGGGGTTGGTGCAGGTGCGCGAATGCCCGGCCTCGCGGCTTTCCGTGGGGTGGCCGCAGCTGCCGCAGAAGCGGTGGGTGCGGTGCCAGTGGCAAAGCCCGCGCGCGGTCGCGAGCAGCGCCGCCTCGTCGGGCGGCAGCAGCGCGGAGAGGCCGCGGATCTCGGCGTAGGCGCCGAGGCCGAAGGCGGCCTCGGTTTCGTCGCGCTCGGAGAGGTCGACGGCGAACACCGCGATGCCCGCGGCGACGCCGAGGAAGATCGTCTCCCCCGCCGCGAGCAGCGCGTCCGCCGTGCCGTTGCCGAGGAACGCGGCGCGCGGCGCGGCGCCGGGGAAGCCGCCGACGAGATTGCGATCGCGCCAGACCGGCAATACCCGGCAGCGCCCGGCAGCGATTTCCGCCGCGATCCAGACTTCATCGAGCCTACGTTCGCCGGCGCGGTCGTAGACCCCGCCGGTGTAGCCGATGGTGAACCCGACCATCCCGAACTCCCAACACTGTGAGGTCAAATTACTTAGACCCGCGTCGGAAATCCGACAAGTGATGCTTCAACAACACTGGAATTCGATCGCTTCGAGAAGCTCGCGCCCCTCCTCCGGTCCGTCCTCGAAAATCTCCGCGAGGTACATCACGTGCGAGCACACGTGGTAGAGCGCGTCGACGCCGTCGACCATGCCGCTCGCGATGATCGCCTCGGCGCGCGCGTCGAAGCGCTGCCAGAAAGGGTTCGCAAGCTCGTCGCCCGCGGCGAGCCTCGCCCGCGCAAGCGGCAGCAAACGAACCGCCATGCCGTCGCAGTCGATGTTGCAGAAGCTGACGTAGCGATCGGGGGCTTCGATTTCGCCGGCATCGTTCATGAAACTCACCTTCCCTTGACCTGTACCGTTTACAAAACGATGATGAACGAAGCAAAATTCGTTCCAGTGGTCATTTTCCGGGCAATTCTCCCCGGTATCTCTCGTCGTCTTCCGCGTCGATCCGCCGCCCCGGCGGATGGCCTTGAACTTGCAAGGTCATTTTGGCCCGCAAAGTGGAGGATCCTGTTGAAGCCCCCCGTTTTTTTCGACGAGATGCATAGCGGCGGCGGCGTGCGCGCGGCGTACGACCGCTACGCCGCGTGGCTGCACTCGGTGCCGCAGGAAGTGCTTCAGCAGCGCCACGATCAGGCGAACTCGCTGTTCCGCACCGTCGGCATCACCTTCAACGTCTACGGCGAGGAAGGCGGCGTCGAGCGCCTGATCCCCTTCGACATCGTGCCCCGCATCCTCTCCGCCGAGGAATGGGCGATCGTCGAAAGCGGCGTGATCCAGCGCGTCGATGCCTTGAACGCGTTCATCGCCGACGTCTACAACGACCAGGAAATCCTCCGCTCCGGCATCATCCCGCCGGAACTGGTGCTGACCAACGACGCCTTCCGCCCCGAGATGCTCGGGCTCAAGGTGCCGCGCTCGGTCTACGCGCACATTTCGGGCGTCGACATCGTCCGCATCGACGCCGAGACCTTCTACGTGCTCGAGGACAACGCGCGCACGCCCTCGGGCGTCTCCTACATGCTCGAAAACCGCCAGGCGATGATGCGCCTGTTCCCCGACCTCTTCGGCGCCTACGCGGTCGCGCCGGTGAGCCACTACCCCGAGCTGCTGCAGGACACCCTGCGCGCGGTCGCGCCGCGCGGCATCGAGGACCCGACGGTGGTGCTGCTCACCCCCGGCCAGTACAACAGCGCCTACTTCGAGCACGCCTTCCTCGCGCAGGAGATGGGCATCGAACTGGTCGAGGGTCAGGACCTCTTCGTCGACGACGGCAACGTCTACATGCGCACCACGCGCGGGCCGAGGCAGGTCCACGTGATCTACCGCCGCCTCGACGACGACTTCCTCGACCCGCTCGCCTTCCGTCCGGATTCCGCACTCGGCGTGCCGGGCCTGCTCGCCGCCTACCGCATGGGCCGGGTGACGATCTGCAACGCGATCGGCTCGGGCATCGCCGACGACAAGGCGATCTACGCCTACATGCCCGAGATCATCCGCTTCTATCTCGGCCACGAGCCGATCCTCAAGAACGTGCCGACCTACACCCTGCGCAAGCCCGACGACCTCGCCTACGCGCTCGACCACCTGCCGGAACTGGTGGTCAAGGAAGTGCACGGCTCGGGCGGCTACGGGATGCTCGTCGGCCCCGCCGCGAGCAAGGCCGAGATCGCCGCCTTCCGCGACAAGATCAAGGCCGACCCCGACGGCTTCATCGCGCAGCCGACGCTCGCGCTCTCCACCTGCCCGACCTTCGTCGACCAGGGGATCGCACCGCGCCACGTCGACCTCCGTCCGTTCGTGCTTTCGGGCAAGAAGACGCGGGTGGTGCCGGGCGGCCTCACCCGCGTCGCGATGCGCAAGGGCTCGCTCGTCGTCAACTCCTCGCAAGGCGGGGGAACCAAGGACACCTGGGTTCTGGAGAAGCCGAATGCTCGGTCGCGCCGCTGACAACATTTTCTGGATGGCGCGCTACGTCGAGCGCGTCGAGAACACCGTGCGCCTGCTGCGCGCCACCGCGCTCAGCGCGCTCCTCACCGAATCCGCCGACGGCGGCGACGACGACACCGTCTGGGCGCGGCCGCTGCTGCTCACCGGGCGGATGAGCGACTTCCTCGCCCGCTACGAACAGCTCACCAGCGGGCGGGTGATGGCATACATGCTCCTCGACCGCGACAACCCCGCGAGCGTCAAGTCGGTGCTGGCGCGGGCGCGCGAGAACGCGCGGGCGACCCGCTACCTCCTCACCAACGAGGTCTGGGAAGGTCTCAACAAGACCTGGCTGACGATCAAGGACCTGCACTACGTGTCGTTGCAGCGCAGCACCATCGACGACCAGCTCGACTGGCTGACCGAGCGCTGCTTCCTCTTCCGCGGCGCGCTGTTCGGCTCGATGCGGCGCGACGACGGCCTGCACTTCGCCAACCTCGGCCTCTACCTGGAACGCGGCGACCACACCGCGCGTTTCCTCGCGAGCCAGCCGGAGCGCGCGAGCGCGACCGACGACCCGGCGGCGAAGGTGCGGGAATACTACGAGGGCACCGCGCTCCTGAAGGCGCTCGGCTCCTATCGCGCCTACCGCGAGACCTTCGCAAGCAACCTCGATTTCACCCGCATCGCCGAGCTGCTGATCCTCCACGCGACGGTGCCGCGCAGCCTGCGCGGCGCGACCGACGAGATCGTCAACTCGCTGCGCACCCTCAACCCCACCGCGGACTCGCTCAAGGCGGCGCACGAGCTGCAATACCGCCTGCAGACGGTCCAGATCGGCCACGTGCGGCGCGTCGGCCTCCGGGCGTTCCTTCTCGACTTCTCGAAGGAACTCGACGAGATTTCGGCGCAGATCCAGCGCGACTTCATGATGGTGCAGTAGGATGCGGCTGAAGATCACCCACGAGACCATCTATTCCCTCACCCACGCCGCGAGCCGCAGCGTCCAGTACCTGCGCCTCACGCCGCGGGCGGACCGTTGCCAGCGCGTCGAGAGCTGGTCGATCACCGGGCCGGACAGCATCCGCGCCTGGACCGACGGCTACGGCAACGTCGTCCACCTCGCGACCGAATCCGAGACCCACGACGAACTCGTGATCCACGTTTCGGGCGTGGTTTCGACGCGCGACACCGCGGGCATCCTGCCGCTCGACGACGGCCTGCCGCCCGACATGTTCCTGCGCCCCACCGACCTCACCATCGACGACGACGCGATCCGCGCGTTCGCCCAGCCGTTCGCCGACGTGCGGCGCGACTCCGGCGACGTCGCGGCGCTGCACGCGCTGATGTCGGCCCAGGCCGACTCCATCGCCTTCGAGGCCGGCCACACCACCGTCGGCACCCCGGCGGCCACGGCTTTCGCCAAGGGCCGCGGCGTCTGCCAGGACCACACCCACGTGTTCATTGCGGCCTGCCGCGTCATCGGCTTGCCCTGCCGCTACGTTTCGGGCTATCTGGCGGCAGGGCAAGGCGACGTCGCCACCCACGCCTGGGCCGAAGCGTTCGTCTCCGATCTCGGCTGGGTGAGCTTCGACGTCGCCAATCGCCAGTCGGCCACCGACGCCTACGTCCGCCTCGCGGTGGGGCCGGATTACTCGGCGGTGGCTCCGGTGATCGGTGTGCGCACCGGCGGCGGCGGGGAGGAGATCTCCGTTGCGGTCACGGTGCAGCAGGTGCAGTGAGCGGAGTTCTCGGATGAGTTATTGCCTGGGCATACGCCTCGACGCGGGGCTGGTGTTCCTTTCGGATTCCCGCACCAACGCGGGCATCGACAGCGTCGCGACGTTCCGCAAGACCTTCCTCTTCGACGACGCCGAGGACCGCGTGCTGGTGCTGCTCTCCGCCGGCAACCTCGCGATCACCCAGGCGGTGATCACGCTGCTCACCGAACGCCTCGCCGAAACCGACACCGGGCGCAGCCTCTACGGCGCGGCGACGATGTTCGACGCCGCGCGCATCGTCGGCAGCGTGCTGCGCGAGGTCCACGACCAGGACGGCGACGCGCTCGCCGCGCAGGGCGTCGAGTTCGCCGCCACCTTCATCCTCGGCGGCCAGATCCGCGGCGAGCCGATGCGGCTGTTCCACATCTACAGCGCCGGCAACTTCATCGAGGCGTCGCGCGAGACCCCGTATTTCCAGATCGGCGAGACCAAATACGGCAAGCCGATCCTCGAGCGCGTGCTGCGCCCCGAGATGCCGCTGCTCGACGCCGCCAAGTGCGGCCTCGTCTCCTTCGATTCGACGATCCGCGCCAACCTCTCGGTCGGCGCGCCGTTCGACCTCACGATCTGCCTCGGCGACGCCTACACCGTCACCATGCGCCGCACCTTCGGCGCGGGCGACGCCTACCTCGAACGCCTCGGGCGGGTCTGGGGCAACGGCCTGCGCACGCTCTTCCTCACCCTGCCGAACCCGGATTGGGCGGATACGCTCGACGCCGCGCAGGAAGCCGCGGCGAGCACCGCGGCAGAGGCCCGGCGCGCCGCCGAGGCCTGAGCGGCGCAAGCCCGCGGTTGAAAATCCGCAGCGATCGCCGCATTCTCCGGTGGGGGGACGTCGTCACCGGTCCGGATGCCAGACATGCCGCTTTCTCGTATCGCGCGCACCGCCGCGCTGCTGCTGGGTACGTCGCTTCTTCACCCGCCCGCGGCGCTCGCCGACGATGCCCCCGGCGGGACCTTCTCGTTCAAGGTCGAGAACGACCTGATCGCCAACACCGACGGCCACTACACCCACGGCACCCGCATCGGCTGGATCGCCGACACGCCGCAGCAGGGCCCCGCGTTCATCCGCTCGGCGCTCGCCTTCCTCTTCCCCTTCGACGACATCTCGGGCGGGCGCATCGGCTTCGCCCTCGGGCAGAACATCTACACCGCGGCCGACACCTCGACCAAGGCGCTGGTGCCGGACGACCGCCCCTACGCCGGCTGGCTCTACGTCGGCGCCTCGCTAAACGCGGAAAAGCCGCGCGCGCCCTCGGGCACGTTCAGCAGCATGACCTCGGTCGAACTCGACCTCGGCATCGTCGGCCCGCAGGCCTACGCCGAGGATATCCAGAACGGCTACCACAAGCTGATCGGCATCGGCGAGGCGGAGGGCTGGCGCAACCAGCTCAAGAACGAGCCTGCGGTGCTGCTCACCGCGTCGCGCACCTGGCGCTCGGCACCGCTCGCGCTCGGCCCGTTCGCCGCTGACGTGCTGCCCGAACTCGACGCCGGGCTCGGCAACGTCGCGACCTACGCGGGCGCGGGGGTGATGGTCCGTTTCGGCCAGGGTCTCGACGTCGACTATGGCCCGAGCCGCAATCCGCCGTTCTACTCACCGCCCGAGATCGCCGACCCCGACCGCGATTTCGCGTGGTACGCCTTCGTCGGCGCGAACGGCCGCGCGGTCGCGCACAACATCTTCCTCGACGGCAACACCTT
>QKGW01000506.1 GCA_003250275.1 Alphaproteobacteria bacterium | reverse complement strand
GGGTTTGGCGAGGTGCCGGGCGAGGGTTTTGCCGCAGATCGCGTAGACCAGCAGCCAGAACAGTTCGATCGCCGCGAAGGTGGCGACGAGGATCGCGAACTGGGGCGCGGCGGGTTCGGCGGCGTCGACGAACTGCGGCAGGAAGGCGGTGGCGAAGAGCAGCAGTTTGGGGTTGCTCGCGCACACCATGAAGCCTCCGGCGAAAACCTTGCCGGCGCCGACGGCGCGCGCGGGCGCGTCGAGGTCCGGCGCGGCCGGGGCGGCGCCGCCGCGCCAGGATTTGATGCCGAGGTAGACGAGGTAGGCCGCGCCGATAAAGCGCAGGACCTCGAACGCGCCGGGCAGCGCCATCAGCACGGTCGAGAGCCCGGCCGCCGAGGCGGCGAGCACCGAGACCAGCGCGAGTATGGTGCCGAGCATCGCGACGAGCGAGCGCCGCACTCCGATCGCGACGCTGCGCGAGAGGATGTGGAGCATGTTCGGGCCGGGCGTGCCGGACAGCAGGAACACCGCGGCGACGAACAGCCACCAAAGATGGAGCGACATCGAAAGTCCTCAGCGGGGGATCAGCGGAGCGGCCTCGCGGTCGCGGGGGTCGGGGCTGGCGGCGAGGCCGTCGGCGGTTCCGGCGCGGTCGGCGGCGGACTTGTTCTGGCTCATCTTGGTTTTGCCTTCGAGCCGCGCGATCGGCACGCGCACGCCGACGATGCCGCGAAGCATCGCCGCGACGTAGTCCGCGGGCGCGTCGGCGACTTTCCAGGGGGCGGGGCGTCCGGCTTCGTGGCGGTCGGTGAGGCGGGTGAGCAGGTCGTGCAGACGGTCGGCGTCGTCGAAGGTTTCGAGCGGGCCGTAGGCGTGGACGGCGACGTAATTCCAGGTCGGCACCACCTTGTGGGTTTCCGCCTTCGAGGGGTACCACGACGGCGAGACGTAGGCGTCCGGCCCGGCGAAGATCGCGAGCGCGTCGCCGCTCGGTGCGAGCCTGGCCTGCGGGTTGGCGCGCGCGAGGTGGCCGTAGAGGGTGCCGAGGGGGCCTTCGTCGGGAACGAGCAACAGAGGCAGCGGCGTCGCGATCAGGCCTTCCGCGGTAACGGTGACGAGCGAGGCGAGGCGCGCCGCCGCGATCGTGGCGTGCAGCCGGGCGCGGTCGTCTTCGCGGAACGGGTCGGGAAGGTACATCGTCGGCACTCCTTGGGCCGCAACGATTCCAGAGTTCCGCGCAAAAGAAAACCGGCCGGAGCCGGTTTTCCCAAGATCGCCGAAAGGTGTGGCTTCAGCGCCGCACCGCGACGATGTCGACGGTGGCGGTGGGGGAGGCGTGGCGGGCGCGGTAGGCCTCCACCGGGTCGGTCGCCCAGCGCACGGTGTCGCCGTCGGCGATGCGGTAGGCGAAGCGCGGGCGGGTGTCGATCACCGGCATGACCGAACTCAGGCTCAGCCGCTGCACGCCTTCGTGACGCGCGAGCGCGAGCTCGTTGTCGTAGGCGTTGTGGCCGCAGACGTAGATGCGATTGGGTCCAAAGCTTGCCATACCCGGTTCCTCCGTACCTTGACGGGGGCCGTTCTCGCCGCCGCCGTTACTATGACCTGATTTATGAAATATGCGCACTCTGTGCGTTTTTCAAGTGCAAAGTGCGCACGAGGTGCGTATTCTGAATCTCGACCAGACAACCGCAAGGGGTTGTCGGGCCGAACGAATCGAAGAGACGTTGGAGAAACGCAAAATGGATGCGAAGCATCTCAAGGCCTGGCGCAAATCGCTCAATCTCTCGCAGAAGGAGGCGGCGGAGGCCCTCGGTCTGAAGCGCCGGATCTTCCAGTACTACGAGAAGGGCGAGCGCGACGGCGAGGCGATCAAGCCGCCGAAGACCGTGCGGCTGGCGTGCTGGGCGCTGAGCCAGGGGATCGTCGACTACGTTGGCCCCGATCTGCCGGAGAAGGACGCCAAGGCGGCGAAGCCGGTCAAGCCGGTGAAGGCGAAGAAGGCGAAGAAACCCGCCGAGCAGGCCGCGCCGGTGGTGGCGCCGCTCGCCTCCCCGGTGGAGGACATGACCGGCATCGCGCCGCCGCCCGCGCCGATCGAGCCGCCGCTCGCCGCGCCGAAGCCCGCGGTCCGGGCGGTGCGCAAGCCCGCGGCGAAGGCGCCCGCCAAGGCCGCGCCGAAGGCCGCCGCCGCGGCCCCGGCGCAAGCGCCCGCCAAGCCGGCTGCGAAACCCCGCGCGAAGGCGAAACCGGCAGCGGAGTGAGGTATTCCGTCCGCTCGGGAAATGCACTATGGTCCGGTCGAGCCTGGCGTTCCGCGCCGGGCTCGCCCCTGCATGAACAACCGGACCGCCCATGACCGACCTTTCGCACATCCGCAACTTCTCGATCATCGCCCACATCGACCACGGCAAGTCGACCCTCGCCGATCGGCTGATCCAGGTCTGCGGCGGCCTTGCGGAGCGCGAAATGAAGGAGCAGGTGCTCGACTCGATGGACATCGAGCGCGAGCGCGGCATCACCATCAAGGCGCAGACGGTCCGCCTGTCCTATACCGCGAAGAACGGCCGCACCTACGAACTCAACCTGATGGACACCCCCGGCCACGTCGACTTCGCCTACGAGGTCAGCCGCTCGCTCGCCGCGTGCGAGGGCTCGCTCCTGGTGGTCGACGCGTCGCAGGGCGTCGAGGCGCAGACCCTCGCGAACGTCTACCACGCGATGGAGGCGAACAACGAGATCGTTCCGGTGCTGAACAAGATCGACCTCCCCGCCGCCGAGCCCGAGCGGGTGAAGGCGCAGATCGAGGACGTGATCGGCATCGATGCCTCCGACGCGGTGATGATCTCGGCCAAGACCGGCATCGGCATCGAGGACGTGCTCGAAGCGCTGGTGAACCGCCTGCCGCCGCCCGAGGGCGAGCGCAACGCGCCGCTCAAGGCGCTGCTGGTGGACAGCTGGTACGACAGCTACCTCGGCGTGGTGATCCTGGTGCGGGTGAAGGACGGCGTGCTCAAGAAGGGTATGCGCATCCGGATGATGGCCAACAGCGCCGCCTACCTGCTCGACAAGGTCGGGGTGTTCACGCCGAAGCTGCTCGAGGTCGACGAACTCGGGCCGGGCGAGATGGGCTTCCTCATCGCCGGCATCAAGACCGTCGCCGATTGCCAGGTCGGCGACACCATCACCGACGACCGCGCCCCCGCCGACAAGCCGCTGCCGGGCTTCAAGCCCTCGGTGCCGGTGGTGTTCTCGTCGCTGTTCCCGGTCGATTCGGGCGATTTCGGCCAGCTCCGCGAATCGCTCGGCAAGCTCCGCCTCAACGACGCGAGCTTCCAGTACGAGCCGGAAAGCTCGGCGGCGCTCGGCTTCGGCTTCCGCTGCGGCTACCTCGGCCTCCTGCACATGGAGATCATCCAGGAGCGGCTCGAGCGCGAGTTCGATCTCGACCTCATCACCACCGCGCCCTCGGTGGTCTATCGCGTCCACATGACCGACGGCACGATGCGCGAGCTGCACAACCCGGTCGACATGCCGGAGCCGACGCAGATCGCCGAGATCGAGGAGCCGTGGGTGCGCGCGACGATCATGGTGCCCGACGAATACCTCGGTTCGGTGTTGCAGCTCTGCACCGAGCGCCGCGGCATCCAGGACGAGCTGACCTACGTCGGCAACCGCGCGATGGCGGTCTACCGCCTGCCGCTCAACGAAATCGTCTTCGATTTCTACGACCGCCTGAAGTCGATCAGCCGCGGCTACGCGTCGTTCGACTACGAGGTCGCCGACTATGCGGCGTCGAGCCTGGTGCGGGTGTCGATCCTGGTCAACAACGAGCCGGTCGACGCGCTCTCGTTCATCGCCCACGCGTCCCAGGCCGAATCCCGCGGCCGCCAGATCTGCGAACGGCTGAAGGACCTGATTCCGCGCCAGCTGTTCAAGATTCCGATTCAGGCGGCGATCGGCGGCCGGGTGATCGCGCGCGAGACGATCAGCGCGATGCGCAAGGACGTCACCGCGAAGTGCTACGGCGGCGACATCACCCGCAAGAAGAAGCTCCTCGAGAAGCAGAAAGAGGGCAAGAAGAAGATGCGGCAGTTCGGCAAGGTCGAGATTCCGCAGTCCGCCTTCATCGCCGCGCTCAAGATGAGCGATAATTAATCCAAGGTTTTTCATCCCCCTGGGCGCGGCATCGGGTTATGCTGGCCGCGTCAGGGAGGGACGATGCGCGTGCGCAGGTATGGCGGTTGGTTGGTGGTCGCTGGCGTTGCGGCGGTATCGGTCGCGCTCTCGCGGCTCGAAGCGGTGCGCGACATCGGCGCGGGTCCGGCGCTGATCCTGATCCTCACCATGCTCGCGCTGTGGGCCACCGGGGTGATCGCGGAATACCTCACCGCGATGGTGTTCTTCACCGCCGCGATCCTGCTCGGCATCGCTTCGCCCGAGGTGACCTTCTCGGGCTTTTCCTCCACCGCATTCTGGCTGATCTTCCCCGGGTTGTTCATCGGCGTCGCGGTCAATCAGACCGGCCTCGGCGACCGTCTCGCGCGGCGGCTGCTCGCGCGCTTCCCCAAGAGCTACGTCGGCGTGGTGTTCGGCAACGCGCTTCTCGGCGTCGCGATGGCGTTCATCATGCCGTCCGCGATGGGGCGGATCCTGCTGCTGCTGCCGATCTTCGCCGCGATCGCCACCCGCCTCGGCTACCAGCCGCGCACCCGCCCCTACGTCGGCGTGGTGCTCTCGGGGATCTTCGGCACCTTCTTCCCCGCCGTCACCATCCTTCCCGCCAACGTGCCCAACGTCGTGCTGATCGGCGCGGCGGAGGCGATGGGCCTGCAACCGCCCGACTTCGCCCACTATCTGCTGCTGCATTTCCCGGTGATGGGGGCGCTGCGCACCGTGCTCACCACCGCGATCGTCGCGTGGATGTACCGCGGCGGCGCGGCGCAGCCGGTCGTGGACGACGGCGAGACGGCGCCGATGAGCGCCGCCGAGTGGCGGCTCTCGGCGATCCTCGCCGGCGCGCTGGTGCTGTGGAGCACCGACAGCTGGCACCACATCTCGCCCGCCTGGGTGGGGATGCTCGCGGGCATCGCCTGCCTGTGGCCGCGCGTCGGCGTGCTCGGCGCGGAATCGATCCGCACCATCAACGTCGCCTCGTTGTTCTACATCGCCGCGATCATCGGCCTCGGCTCGCTGGTCGACACCTCGGGGATCGGCCGCCTCGCCGCCGGCGGGCTGCTCTCGGTGCTGCCGCTCGAACCCGGCAGCCCGGCGCGCGATTTCGTGCTGCTCTCGGGGATTTCCTCGCTTACCGGCGTGCTCGCCTCGCAGCCCGGCATCCCGGCGGTGCTGACGCCGCTCGCGCAGGAGTTCGCCAACGCCTCCGGCCTGCCGCTGATGACCGTGCTGATGACCCAGGTGCTCGGCTACGCCACGGTGTTCCTCACCTTCCAGGCGCCGGCGCTGGTGGTGGCGATCCAGGCACTCGACCTGCCGATGCGCGAGGCCAACAAGCTCTGCTTCGCGGTGTCGATGGCGTCGATCGTGCTGCTCTGGCCGCTGAACTATCTCTGGTGGGTCTGGCTCGGGGTGTTCTGAGCTATTCCGCGCTCTGCAATGCCGCGCCGCGCGCGGCGTAGCGCCGCGCCAGCACCGCGCACACCATCAGCTGGATCTGGTGGAAGATCATCAGCGGCAGCACGATCATGCCGACGCTCGCGGCGGGGAAGAGGATGTTCGCCATCGGCACCCCGGCGGCGAGGCTCTTCTTCGACCCGCAGAACACGATGGTGATTTCGTCCTCGCGCGAGAAGCCGAGGCGGCGCGCCGCGATGGTGGTGGAGACCAGCAGGATCGCGAGGATCGCGCAGCACACCACCACCAGCGAGAGGGTGGCGAGCGGCGTCAGGCGGTGCCAGAGGCCGTGGATCACCGCCTCCGAGAACGCGCCGTAGACCACCATCAGGATCGAGCCGCGGTCGAACACCGAGAGCACCTTCTTGTTGCGCAGCGCCCACGCGCCCGCCCACGGATGCACCAGCTGCCCGACGATGAACGGCAGGAGGATCTGGGTGACGATCGCCTCGACCTGGTCGAGGGTGATCGTATCGCCGGTGGCGCTCATCAACAGGCCGACGAGCAGCGGCGTGAACGCGACGCCGAACAGGCTGGAGGCGGAGGCGCTGCACACCGCGGCGGCGACGTTGCCGCCCGCGATCGAGGTGAACGCGATCGAGGACTGCACCGTCGAGGGCAGGCAGCAGAGGTAGATCACCCCGAGTGCGAGACCGGCGGGGAGGATCGCCTCGGGCAGTTGCGCCGCGGCGATGCCGAGCAGGGGGAACACGCCGAAGGTGAAGGCGATCACGGTGATGTGCAGCCGCCAGTGCATCAGACCCGCGAGCACCGCCTGGCGCGACAGCCGCGCGCCGTGAAGGAAGAACAGCAGCGCGATGGCGATCTGCGTGGCGACGTGCCAAACCGCCGCGAACGACCCGGCGGCGGGCAGCACGGTGGCGAGCACGACGACGCCGATCAGGGCGGTGGTGAAGCGGTCGGGCAGGAAGCGGGCGAGGGCGGTCATGACGGTCTACTATGGCGCAACGCCGTCGCGGTGGGAATAGGGGCGACTCGGCGAAGAATCAGTGATGCGCGCGATAACGAAAACGCCGCGCGAAGGCGGCGTTCCGGCAGGATCGGCTCGCGACTCGGCAGTTCAGCGCGGCGACGAGGAGAACCGCATCGAGGCTTCGCGGTATTCGGCGCGGCGGCGGCGCGAGCGGCAGCCGACGATCAGCGCGCAGCCGAGCAGGCCGATCACCGCCCAGGCGGGCCACCCCATGAGGATCTGGCCGACGGTGTCGTGCCATGCCGGATGTCCGCTCAAACCAAAGCTCGGCGCGCGTCCGGTGATGAGAGTCCAGAGCTCGCCGGTGGCGATCGCGTCGTAGGTTCCCCGTCCCAACGCGACGATGGCTTCGGCGGCGGCGGTCAAGACCGCGGTCGCCATCAGGAGCCAACCAAGAACACGTCCCAGAATCATCGAAAACCTCAATCATCCCCGATAGATAGACGCTTTTTCTTGTCGTTCGTGGCAAATTTGCCGCGAAATGCGTGAGGATTCAACCGATTTTTTGTTTCCCCTTGACATCCCCGACCTCACTTATACGCGGAAAAAGCCCGGAATAGAAGGCTTGCATTCGCCCGGGAGGTTGGTTAGAAACGACGCCTCGCGTTGATCGCGATTCGGAGGGGTGGCCGAGCGGTTTAAGGCGCACGCCTGGAAAGCGTGTTGGGGTGGAAGCCCCTCGCGGGTTCGAATCCCGCCTCCTCCGCCATTGAAAAAGGGCTCC
>QKGW01000173.1 GCA_003250275.1 Alphaproteobacteria bacterium | reverse complement strand
TCGCCCGTTCCGCAACCTCTTGCGCATCGCGGCCGTGCAGGGCGAGCACGTCGCCGGTGCGGTAGCCGGGCGGCAGGGATATCTCGCAGGCGAGGGTCTCGCTCATCCGCCCGCCTCGCGGTCGATCAGCGCGCGCTTGCGCCACAGGCCCCAGTAGTAGCCCGCGAGCGCGCCGCCGCGCCGATGCACGCGGTGACACGGTACGATCACCGCGAACGGATTGGCGGCGCACGCGCCCGCGACCGCACGCACCGACCGCGCGGGCAGGCCGAGGCGCTCGGTCAGCTCGGAGTAGGTGGTGGTTTCGCCTGCCGGGATGGTCTGCAGCGCCGACCACACCCGCCGCTGGAACGCGGTGCCGCGGATATCGAGCGGCAGGTCGAGCCCGAGCTTGGGGGTCTCGATCATCGCCACCACGCACGCCACCCGGTCGGCGTATTCGGGCGGCAGGGGTTCGAGGCGCGCCTTGGGAAAGCGGCCCTGCAACTCGTCGCGCATCGCGTCCTCGGCGTCGCCGAGCAGGATCGCGCAGATGCCGCGCGGTGTCGCCGCGATCAGCACCAAGCCGAGGTCGCTCTGTCCGAAGGCGTAGGCGATGGTCTCCGCCGCGCCGCCGCTGCGGTAGCGGCCCGGCGTCATCCCGAGGTCGCCGCCCTCGTAGAAGCGGCTGGAGGAGCCGTAGCCCGCCGCGTAGATCGCTCCGGTGACGCTCTCGCCCGCGGCGAGCGCGGCGCGCATCCGCTCGGCGCGGCGGGCGGCGGCGTAGGCGCGCGGTGTGAGGCCGGTGAGCGCCTTGAAGGTGCGGTGCAGGTGGTGCGGGCTCCAGTTCGCGTGCGCGGCGAGTTCGGCGAGCGTCGGCGGGCGCTCGGCGGCCTCGATGAAGCGGCAGAGGTCGGCGACGCGCTCGGCGTTCGCCTCGGCGCGCGAAAGGCCGTCGGGATCGCAGCGTTGGCAGGCGCGGAAGCCGGCGGCGCGCGCGGCGTCGGGGGAGGCGAAGAAGCGCACGTTCTCGGGGTTGGCGCGGCGCGAGGGGCAGGACGGGCGGCAGTAGATGCCGGTGGTCACGACCGCGAACACGAACGCGCCGTCGGCGGCGGGATCGCGGCGTTCGAACGCGGGCCAGCGGGGGTCGGCGGTGATCTCGGTCATGCGCATCGCTCCTTCGGTTTCGATGCGATGAACCTGGGGCGCGAGCGGCGCGGACGCACTCCGCGCCTTGCTCCCGAATTCGAAATTCCGCTCAGTAGCGGCGGATCAGCCCGACCAAGCGCCCCTGCACCGAGACCCGGTCGGGGCCGAAGATGCGGGTTTCGTAGCGCGGGTTGGCGGGTTCGAGTGCGATCGATTCACCCTTGCGGCGCAGGCGCTTGAGCGTCGCCTCGTTCTGGTCGACGAGTGCGACGACGATCGCGCCGTTCTCCACCGTGTCGGTCTTGCGGATCAGCACGGTGTCGCCATCGAAGATGCCCGCCTCGATCATCGAATCCCCTTCCACCGTCAGCGCGTAATGCTCGCCGCCCGCGAGCATCGCGGCGGGAACGTCGATGGAATTGGAGAGGTCGGACAGCGCCTCGATCGGCGTGCCTGCGGCGATCTTGCCATAAAGCGGCACGGTGACCGCGTCCGCGCCGTGCGCGACGGGCGCGCCCGCGATCTGGCGCTTGAAGCCGCCTGCGATCACGGTGGGCTGAAACGGACTGGGCGCGGGCTCGGCGACGGCTTCCGGGTCGGCGATGAAGCCCTCCGGCAGCTTAAGAATTTCAAGCGCGCGGGCGCGGTGCGGCAGGCGGCGGATGAAGCCGCGCTCCTCGAGGCTGGTGATCAGCCGGTGGATGCCGGATTTCGACTTGAGCCCGAGTGCGTCCTTCATTTCGTCGAAGGAGGGGACCACGCCC
>QKGW01000551.1 GCA_003250275.1 Alphaproteobacteria bacterium | reverse complement strand
CTCTACGCCGCCCGCCTCGCGGACGCGCCGGAGATCACAGTCCTTTGAGGCGGTCCTCGTCGTTGAGGCGCTTCATGTAGGAATGCGCGGTATAGAGCGCCGCCACCGGATTGTGGGCGAGCACCCGGTCCTTCGCCACCAGCACCGTCACCGGCGCTTCGGAATGGCGGATGAACAGGCTGTCGTGCCCGACGCACAGGCCGATCACGACGTTGAGATCGGTCTTGTGCGCGTTCAGCAGGCGCGCCTGGAGGATCGGGTTGCAGCAGCACTCGGGACCGCCCGGCTTCACCTTCATCTCCTCGGCGAGGCCGATCGCGGTCTTGTCGATCGCGCCGACCTTGCAGAGCACCGCGTAAGGCTCGAAGCCGCCCAGCCGCAGCACCTCGGCGAAGCGCCGCGTCTCCTCGATCAGGCCGACGCAGGTGGCGACGCCGATGCGCTGCGCGCCGATCCGCCGCGCGAACGCTAGGGTTTCCTCGACGCGGGTGAGTTTGCCGTAATAGACCGCCTCGACCTCGGCGGCGGCGCGAGCGAGGCGGCCGTCGAGCCCGTCGCCCTTGTAGATTTCGAGCGTGTCCTCGCGTTCCGCTGGGTCGAGCGCTTCGGTCAGGCAGAACTTCGGGTAGATCTTGTCCTGCCGGTAGCAGTTCATCTGGCGGCAGTCGGCGCAGCTCTTGTCGATCGTATC
This sequence comes from Alphaproteobacteria bacterium, assembly GCA_003250275.1. GTDB lineage: Bacteria > Pseudomonadota > Alphaproteobacteria > Rhodospirillales > Rhodospirillaceae > Oleispirillum. The sequence goes on along the minus strand of QKGW01000551.1, from coordinate 1,205 downwards.
CGTGGTCATGGCCCCCCTCCTTTTGCGCCATTCAGCATACGCCTTTTCCCGCCATTTCGGGGCGGCAATCCCCCGCCCGCACACCTATTTCTAAGGCACGGCAACACAAAAACATTTCCCGGGAAGGACATCATGGAACTGCGTCCGCTTGGTAAGACCGGTCTCGCGATCCCGCCGGTGGTGTTCGGCGGCAACGTCTTCGGCTGGACCGCCGACGAAAAGACCAGCTTCGACCTGCTCGACGGCTGCGTCGACGCCGGGCTCAGCGCGATCGACACCGCCGACAGCTATTCCCACTGGGCGGAGGGCAATTCCGGCGGCGAGTCCGAAACGATCATCGGCAAGTGGCTGAAGGCCAACCCGTCGAAGCGCGACAAGGTGCTGATCTTCACCAAGGTCGGCTCGGTCGTCGGCGGCGAGGTCAAGGGCCTCTCGGCGCGCTGGATCGCCGAGGGCATCGAACGCTCGCTCAAGCGCCTGCAGACCGACTACGTCGACCTCTACTTCGCCCACAAGCCCGACCCCAACACCCCGTTCGCCGAAACCCTCGAAGCGTTCTCGCGGCTGCGCGAGGCGGGCAAGGTGCGGGCGATCGGCGCGTCCAACCTCAACGCCGCGCAACTGAAGGAGAGCCTGACGGTGGCGCGCGACCACAACCTGCCGCGCTACGACGTGCTCCAGCCCGAATACAATCTCTACGACCGCGAGGGTTTCGAGGGCGCGCTACGCGAACTCGTGGTGCGCGAGAAGATCGGCGTGATCACCTACTTCTCCCTCGCCTCGGGGTTCCTCTCGGGCAAGTACGCCTCCCCGGCGGACATCGCGGGAACGAAGCGCAACAAGTTTCTCGGCAAATACTTCACCCCGCGCGGATCGCGCATCCTCGAAGCCCTCGGCAAGGTCTCCGAGCACACCGGCGCCGCCCCCGCCGAGGTCGCGCTCGCGTGGCTGATCGCACAATACGGCGTCACCGCGCCGATCGCCTCGGCAACCAGCCGCGAACAACTCCAAAGCCTGATCAACGCCGCCACGCTCAAGCTGCCGCGCGAGGATTTGATCCTCCTCGACACCCAGAGCGGCGCGGAATGACGAAGGACGACCCGATGACCGACACCACCCCCCGTACCGTTCTCATCGCCGGAGCCTCGCGCGGCCTCGGCCTCGGCCTCGCGCGCGAATTCCGGGCGCGCGGCTGGAGCGTGATC
>QKGW01000548.1 GCA_003250275.1 Alphaproteobacteria bacterium | reverse complement strand
CCGCTCGGAAATCGTGCTCGCCACCGTCACCGCGCTGCCGACCGGGGTGTTGAGTTCGTGTGCTACCCCGGCGACCAGCCCGCCGAGGCTGGCGAGGCGTTCGAAGGTGGCGAGTTCCGCCTCCGCCGCACGCTCGCGCGCCTCCGCCCGCCGCCGCGCCGCGATGCTGCCGGTCCAGCCGATCGAGATCGCGACGATCGCCGCGAGCCCCGCCGCCGCGATGCCGAGGTGTGGCGGCGTCCAGATCTCGGCGAGGCTGGCGTCGGCGACCGCGCCGAGAAAGATCCAGCGCCGGTCGCCGGTATGGGAGGTGCCACGGTCGGCGAGCAGCGCGGTCGGGTCGAGCGCGCGCGCGACGTAGGTGACGCCGTCGACGCGAATGCGCCCGGTGCCGTCCGCGGCGTCGAGCGCCGCCCAGACCGCGGGCGCGCGCTTGGCGAGGGTGGTCTCGCGCCCGAACATGAAGCCCCAGAGGTCGTCCTTCGGCGCGCCCGCGAGCCAATAGCCTCCGGCGTTGAGCCATTGCACCGGCGCTTCGTCGGCGTGCCAGCCGCGCTCCACGCCCGCGAGCAGCTCCTCGGCGCGGATGTTGACGATCACCAGGCCCTCGGTGCGGCCGTCGGCGCCGACGATGGTGCGGGCGAGGCGCAGCATCGGGTTCCACGGCATCTCGATCTCGCCGTGCTCGACGTTGAGGTCGACCGGCGAGACGTAGACCGCGGTGGGCGGCAGGACGATCGCGTCCTTGAAGTAGTAGCGGTTGGCCTTGTCCTGGAGTTCGGCGTCGGGGACGACGACGACGCGGTCGGCGATGCGGTCGACCCGCACCCGCTCCATCCCCGCCGCGTCGAGGTAGCGGAGTTGCGCGGTGCGCGGCTTTTCGCGGACGAACGCGGCAAAGGTGGAGATCACCCCCGCGCGGCTTCGCGCGTCGCCCGCGGCAAGGGCGCGCACGCCGTCGAGGCGGGCGAGGGCCTTGATGTCGCTGGCGTAGCCGAGGAGCGCCGAAGCGGCGAGGTCGGCGGCGTGGTACACCGCGCTGTCGGTCGCGTCGAGGCGGCGCGAAGCGTCGACGCGCGCCTGGATTGCGAATCCGGCGTGCAGCAGCGCGAGGAACGCCGCCGCCGCGATCAGGCACGGCTTGAGGAACGAGGTGCCTCCGGGCACCCTTTCCGCGCCGCTCTTCGTCTTGCCGCCTTCGGCCATGACCGGAAATTCCGCTGGCTGGAAAGATGCTTGGACAACGATACCGCGACACGGCGATGCACGCATGTCTTTTCTACCGAAGCGCGTAACGCGTAAAACGCGAATTCAGCTTTTGCCCGCCGGAGCGAGCATCGTGCTCGGCAGCACGCCGACGAGATGCTGCACGTCGGCCTCGGTGCCCGGTTCGAGCAGTTCGTGGATGCGGCGCTGGAGCGCTTCGTCGTCGGCGGAGACGCGGCGGTGGTGGCGTAGGTGGTCGATCCACGAGGCGTCGAAAAAGTATTCGACGAAGCGGTCGGGGTCGGCGGCGTCCTGCATCAGGCCCCACTCGGTTGCGCCCGAACGCCGCCGCGCGCGCCTGAGCTCCTGCATCGCCCGGGCGAAGCGCGTGTGGTTGGCGGCGGCCACGCGGTAGGCGACGGTGGTCATCACCTGGGTGCGGCTCTCGCCGAGGTGGGGCGACACCACCGGCTGCGGCCAGTGCATCGAAGGCGCGAGGTCGAGGGTTTCGCCGCCGCCGAGGCGGGCGCGCACGGTGAGCGGGATCAGCAGCACCGCGCCGACCGCGGCGACGCCGAGCGCCGTGGGAATGCCGACGCGCTGCGCGAGCAGGCCCCAGAGCACGCTGCCCGCCGCCATCGCGCCGAAGAACACGGTGAGGATGATCGACAGGCCGCGCGCGCGCACCCAG
>QKGW01000577.1 GCA_003250275.1 Alphaproteobacteria bacterium | reverse complement strand
CGAAGGGGCGGGCGTATAGTCCCGCGCCCTGGGACCTCACTTCGAGCCGACCATGAAACCCAAAGACCTTGCCGATTACGCGTTCCTCGCCGTGGCGTGGGGGCTTTCTTTTCTCGTGCTCTTGAAGGCGGTCGCCGCGTTCGGCTGGATCGGCGTGGTGACGTTCCGCTGTCTGATCGCAGGCGGAAGTCTGTGGCTTGCCGCGCGGCTGCTTCGGCACCGGCTGGATTTCTCGATGGGCTGGCGTCCGCTTGCGGTCGTGGGCGCAACCACGGTTGCAGGGCAGCTCATCACCCTCTCCTACGCAACGCCGCGCATCGGCACTGCCATGGCCGCGATCTTCGTCGCCGCGATCCCGCTTTTCTCGATGGTGATCGGTCAGTTGTGGGGGATCGAACGCATGACCCTGCCCCGGCTGCTCGGCTTGGCGCTCGGTGCTTGCGGATTGATGCTGCTGGTTGGCTTCCCCGAAGCGGAACTCACGCCGGAATTCCTGCTCGGCTGCGCGTCTTCGGTTTTGAGTTCGTTTTTTGCCGCCTTCGGCAGCAACTACGCGGCACGCCGGCTGAAGACCGCGGGATCGTGGGAGATCACCATCGGTGCGTTCCTCTCCGGCGGGCTCATGTCCCTCCCGCTGATCGTCGCCGTGCCGGTGCCCGGCACGCCCCAGCCGATCGACTTCCTCTATCTCGTAATTCTCGGGGCGGGCATGAGCGCCCTGACCTACGCGCGCTATTTTCGCCTCGTCTCGGCCATCGGTCCCACCCGGACCATCAGCGTCGAATTCGTCGTCACGACGATCGCCGTCCTGGTTGGCACCCTTCTCCTGCACGAACCCCTGAGCACACCTCAATTCGCGGGCGCGCTAATCGTGATTTTGGGATGCCTGCTGGTTCTCGGGCTCATTCCGGGGATAAGTCTTCGCCCAAAGACGCGCGCCTGATGGCTGCCCCGCGGCCGCGCCTCACACCGGGATCGGCCACAAGGCCCATATGCACGCTCCGATCCAAAGCGCGACGGTGAGCAACAACTGCCAATCCGAGAACAGGGCATCCGCGGGGGACTCGCCGCCGTTCAGAGCCTCCACCACGAACCAGTACCGGAACAGGCCGAACAGCACGAGAGGCACGGTCACAACCAACGATGGCCGGCTCGAGATCACGAACATGCTGTAGAACAGCAGCGCTCCGGTCGCGGACATCTGCGCATAGCGCTCCACCAGCGAAGCCGTGTACTTCTCCAACACGGCCCGGCTTTCCGTGCCGTTTTGGAGCAGTTCCTGGCGCCGCTTGATCGCCGCGAGATACAGGGCGAGGCACAGCGTGGTGATGAACATCCACGAGGAAACCGGCACATTCAGGGGCACCGCCCCGGCGTAGACGCGCAGCACGAAGCCGCTGGCGATGCAGAAAATATCCAGAACCGGCCAAGACTTCAGCGCGAACGTGTACGCGAGGTTGAGGAGGACGTAGGCGGCGATCACCGTCACCACTTTCGGCGTGACGAAACCGGCGAGCACGAGAACGGCGAGAAGACCGGCGAGCAACGTCAGCGCCGCCGGAACCGACGCGCGTCCGGACGCGAGCGGACGCGTTTTGCTCTTGACCGGGTGCCGCCGATCGCTCTCGACGTCGTGGATGTCGTTGATGATGTAGGTGGCCGAAGATGCTATACAGAACAAGACCATCGCCAGCACGGCATGACCGACGGCCGCCGCGTCGAGGAACTCTCCGGAAAAGACGAGCGGCGCCAGCACGAAGCCGTTCTTGACCCACTGCTTCGGCCTCATCACCCCGACCAGGCCCGGAATCTGCGCAAGCCGAATGCGCCCCGTCACAAGATCTTGCATCATTTACGGTTCATCCCAGCGGCATGATGTGAATGGTTACATCGACCAAACTCGC